>JAJYEB010000010.1:7555-14033 GCA_021790375.1 Chloroflexota bacterium
AGGGTGAGGTCGGACGCCGGGAGCGCGACCCCGCCGACGCCGGTGCAGGAGCCCGACGCGGTGTGGGCGGTGGCGTCGTAGGTGACGCTGTACCCGGCGACCGAGCAGCTGGCGGCGGTCTGGCCGACCGTGACGATCGCGTTGGTGCCGATCGTCTGCCCCCCGATCGTCCCGCTGATTGTCGCCGTACCGACCGAGGTACCGGAGAATGTCGCGCTGTAGGTGCCGTTACCGTTGTCGGTCGCTGCGGTGACGGTGCCGAGGGTGGTTGAGAGCGTGACCGTACCGGCGCTCGTCGTCAGGTTGTTGCCGGAGGCGTCCTTGGCCTGAACAGTGATTGCCGACGTCCCGCCGAAGGTGATCGATGTTGGACTGGCGCTGATCGTGGACTGCTCGCCCGAGACGCATGCCCCGCCGGTGATCACGAACTGGCTGCTGGTCCCCGGAGCGAGCCGGTTCGAACTTGCGTCATCGGTCGCGGTGAGGGTGTAGCTCCCCGCACAGTCGATCGAGACGTGGAACTGGTTCTTTCCGCCCGAGACATTGAGCGTCGTCGTGCCGAGAAGGGGAGCGGCGTTGTTGGTCACACTCAGCGTCACCGTCCCGGACCAGCTCGAGACCTTCTGCCCATTGCTGTCCACCGCCTGGACGCCCACCGTGATGGTCGCGCCCGGCGCATACGAGGCGCTCGGCTGCGGCTGGAAGTTCAGCGCAAAGGCACTACCCCCCGCGCTCGCCAGCACCGACGCCGGCTCGGCGGCGTACGACAGGCCTGCAGTCCCCAGGAGGAGTGCGGCCATGGCAAAGGCGCTGAGGCGACGGCGAAACTCTTGAACGCGGCCCTGCGAGATCCTACCCACGATCGGTACCCCTCCTGGACATGCCCACGTCTGACGCTGGTCGGCGGACTGGATCGCTGCAAAGGTGCCCATGGGACTCGCGTGGGGCATTTCGCGACGTGGTGGTACTTTCGGGCTGGTACGCCGGAATGTCAACTGGACTGGTCCTTAAGTCCTGACTTAAAGGACCTTTGGCCCTTGTGTAACGCTCTGATCTCGTTGACATGCGGCACCAGAATGCCGAAAGGCGACCTCCGAGGAGTCGAACTGCACGATCGAGCGGACTTCCAGTGATCGTTGAGCCACCGCGCGAACCGTCCACTCCACCTGCCCGTATCCTCCCGCCCATGCCCCACCTCCTCCGTCGCCGAACACGCAACGCCGACGCCGCAGCGCTCCTCGAGACCTTCCTCGTCTCGGCGGTCGTCTCGTTCCTGGGGATCCGCGCGTTCCTGGCGCTGACCGGCTACCCGCAGGTCGGTGGCGGCGGGCTGCACATCGCCCACATGCTGTGGGGCGGTCTGCTGATGCTGGTCGCGCTGGGCATGCTGCTGATCTTCCTCGACCGCTCCGTCCAGCACGCCGCGGCCATCGTGGCCGGGCTCGGGTTCGGGACGTTCATCGACGAGATCGGGAAGTTCCTCACCTCCGACAACAACTACTTCTTCCGGCCGGCGGTCGCGATCATCTACGTCGCGTTCGTGGCGCTTTTCCTGGTCGGGCGGGCCGTGGTGGGGCGTCGCCCGCTCTCGCCGCGCGAGTCCCTCGCCAACGCGCTCGACCTGCTGGAAGAGCACCTGGAGCGGCCGATCGACCCGCACGACCGGGCGCGGATCCGGGGGCTGCTCCGGCAGGCGCCGCCGGACTCGGCGCTCGTCCCCGCGGTGCGCCACTACCTGGACGATCTGCCGGCGGCGGTCGAGCACGACACCTGGGTCGAGGCGGTCCCGGCCCGTCTGGCAGGCGCGTACGAGCGGCTCGCGGCGAACGCGTGGTTCGACCGGGCGCTCGTGATGGCCGTGGTGGCCTATACCGCCGCGGCGCTGTTCGGAGTCCTGGCGCTGGCGCTCACGCTCGGGCCGGCAGCGGCCCCGGTCACCTGGACCGTCTCGCGAGCGGGCGAGAGCCTCTCGACCCTGGCCGGCGCGGCGCTGGTGGCGCGCGGCGTCCTCGCGCTGCCCGGTTCCAGGGCGGGCGCCTACCACTGGTTCCTGCGCGGCCTGCTGGTCTGGATCCTGGTCACGCAGGTGTTCGTGTTCTACGGTTCGCAGCTCGCGGGGCTGGGCGGGCTCGCCGTCGACCTGGTGGCCTACGGAAGCCTCCGGCTGGCGCTGACCAGCGAGGTCGCCGCGGGGGGCGAAGCATGAGCGAAGAGCTGAAGGCCGACCGGGTGGTCGAGCTCCTCGGGCTGGTCCCGCTGGTGCCGGAGGGCGGGCACCTCGCGCAGACCTGGCGCGACGAACGGTCGAGCGCCATCCTCTACCTGATGGCGAGCCCCGACTTCTCGGGCCTGCATCGCCTGGAGCACGTCGAGATCTGGGCGCACCACCTCGGCGCACCGGTGCGCATGCTGCTGATCGACGAGGCCGGCGCGGCGAGCGAGCCCGTCCTGGGCCCGGACCTGGAAGCCGGCCAGCGCCCCCAGGTGGTCGTGCCGCCCGGGACCTGGCAGGCTGCCGAGCCGCTCGGGGCGTGGAGCCTCGTGTCGACCTTCATGGCGCCGCCCTACACGGACGCCGGCGTGTCCTTCGCGCGATGGGCCGACTTCGAGGGGCGGTACCCTGCGCACGAGGAACGCATCAGGCGCCTGTGCCGCTTCTGATCGCCGAAGCCCTCTGATCGCCGAAGGAGGACCGTCATGGCCCCGGCAACGCCCCCCGTCGAGCCACCCCCGGTCGACCGCCTGCTCGACCTGTCCGGGTCGGTCGCGCTGGTGACCGGGGCAAGCCGTGGCATCGGTGCGGGCATCGCGGCCCGCCTGGCCGAGGCCGGTGCGGCGGTCGCCGTTGCCGCCCGATCGGCCGACGAGGGGCCCGGCAGCACGGTGGCACACATCCGTGACCGGGGCGGCAGCGCGATCGCGGTGGCGGTCGACGTCGCCGACGAGGCGCAGGCGGTGCGCGCGGTCGACGCGACGGTGGCCACCCTCGGCCGGCTCGACATCCTCGTGAACTGCGCGGGCATCCAGCCGACACGGGCGCTCGCCGACCAGTCGGTCGAGGACTGGGACGCCATGCACTCGACGAACCTGCGCGGCGTCTTCCTCTGCACGCGGGAGGCGGCGCGGGTGTTCGTCGCCCAGGGCCGCGGGGGCGCGATCGTCAACGTGGCGTCGATCGAGGGGCTGCAGCCGGCCTGGGCCCACAGTCACTACGCGGCGAGCAAGGCGGGGGTGGTGATGCACACGCGGGCGGCGGCCCTCGAGCTGGGTAGACACGGGATCCGCGTGAACTCGGTGTCGCCGGGACTGATCTGGAGCCCGGACCTCGAGCGGACCTGGCCCGAGGGGGTCGGTCGCTGGCTGGCGCACGTGCCGCTGGGCCGCCTCGGCCTGCCGGACGACGTGGCGGACGCGGTGCTCTTCCTGGCGTCGCCGATGGCCCGCTTCGTGACCGGGGCCAACCTGGTGGTGGACGGGGGCATGCTGGCGCATCCGACCTGGTAGGCGGCGGCCCTGACCCTACGTCGCAGGCGGCTCCAGGCCGCCCGGGTCGGCCCGGCGCACCGGCTCGACCGCGCGCGTCGCGCCGGCCTGCTGGTTGATCGCCTCCCAGCGCAGCACGCCGGCCTCCCCCTCCACCGCCCGCATCGAGCTCGCCAGCTCGCGGTTGACGAGCAGGGTGGGCACCTCGTCGGTCACCTCGTCCGGCCCGCGGCCGTACGTGACCGTGGCATCCGTGAGCGGCACCCACGCGGGGCGGCGCAGGACCATGCCGAGGGGATCGCCCGCCGGGAGGCCGTGCAGCGCTCCCTCCACGCGGTACGGACCCAGCTCCACGCGCACGCGGGTCACGCGCGTCCGGATCCGCCGCGCGGCATCGCCCCTTGGGCCGCTGGCCACCGCCGCATACAGCTCGTCGAGCGCGACCGTGATCTCGGGCACCGCCACCTCGTGACCGTCGGCGAGGCTCGTGAGCCGCGCGTCCCGGATGACGATCTCTGGGGCGGCGTTGAGCAGGTCGGTCAGGCGCGCGTCGCCGAGGTCGACGCTGCCGTGCACCCGGCAGTCCGCGGCGTAGGCGTCGAACTCGGCCATCGCCGCAATCCTACCGGCGCTGTCCACCGGCCCACGCTGTCCACCGGCCCACGTGGTCCGCCGGCCCACGTGGTCCGCCGGCTCGCTCGCGCCGGGTCCGATACGTCGAATGACGGACTGCGGTCCCGGCTCGTGGCGAGCAGGATGCGGGCGTCGGGGCCTGGTCTCGACGGATTCGTCAGGATCCCCGGCCGAGGGCACCGGCCGGGGACCGTCCGGCGGAGTCGGCCGACCGGTTACGCCTCGGAGGCGGCCGGGGCGGCGGGCGTCCCACCCATGGACATGGCGGCGGGCGTGCGCAGGTCACGCAGTTCGGCCTGGTCGAGACCGCCGAACTTCGGCAGATCGGTCAGGCTCGTGCGGGCCAGGCGCTCGTTCATCTTGCCGGTCACCAGCTCGCCCATCCCCGGCGCCTTCATCAGGCGGCGCAGCGTTGCCGCCGGGACCTCGAGGAGCGTGACCGGCTCCGCGGCAACGACGTTGGCCGTGCGGGTTGCGCCGGTGAGCGCGGCGATCTCGCCGAAGAAGTCGCCGGGGCCCATCTCGGACAGGGAGCGGTACCCGTCCCCGGTCGGCGTGCCGGCGACCGCCTTCCCCGCCAGTACGAAGTAGGCCGCGGTGCTGGGCTCGCCCCGGGCCACGATGCAGGTTCCGACCGGCGCATCCCCGATCTGGCCGTGCACCAGCAGGTCCTCGCGCCCGGACCGGTCCAGGTTGCGCAGGGTGGGAACGAGCCCCACCAGCGAGTCGAAGTCCGACAGGGTGACCGGGCGCAGCGTGCCGAGCGCGCCCCTGGGCGGGGCGGCCCGCAGCACCTGGGCAAGCCGCCGCCACTCGTCCGCCGGCTGGCCCAGGCCCGGGAGCACGGCGGCGACGACCCCGATCGCGATGGTGGCCAGCGAGGCGAACACGACGAGCAGCCGGATGTCGATGACGTCGGCGAGCCCGGCCATCAGCATTCCGATGATGCCGAACACGCTGGTGAGCACCGAGAACGCGCTCATCACGCGCCCGCGGAACTCCCGCGGCGTGTTGCGCTGGCGGATCAGCCGGCCGGCCGTCGAGGTGAGGGCGTTGGCGAAGCCACTGAGCGCGACGGCAGCGATGGCGAGTTCGATCGAGTGGCTGAGCCCGTATGCGACGCCCATGAGTCCCATGGCCAGGTAGCCGAGCACGATCCACTGGCCCTCGCGCAGGCGGCCGACGAGCTGGGCCATGACCAGGCTGCCGATCACGAACCCGACCGAGGTCAGCCCTTCCTGGAGCCCGTACTGGAAGGTGTTCGCGCCCAGGGCCCGCACCGAGAAGGGCAGCAGCAGCGCGTTCCAGATCCCGACCGCGGCGATCGCGTAGATGATCGTGATCGGGAGCATCGAGCGCAGGATCGGCGTCTGGACGAGCACGCGGAACCCATCCCGCAGGTTGGAACCCACCGCCCGGATCGACGTGTCGCCGCTCACCGGGATGCGGGGGATGGTCGCCAGGTACGTGCAGCCGGCGGAGAAGGCGAAAGTCACCGCGTCCAGCACGAACGCCAGCTGGACGTCGCCAAGGGCGGCGATGAGTCCGCCGGCCGCGAACCCCACGGCGGTCGACCCGAAGGAACTGATGGCCATCAGCGAGTTGGCCGCCCCCAGCTCCTCGTCGGGCGCGATCTCCGGCAGCGTCGCGTCGAGTGCCGGGCTGAAGAACTCGCTGACGGTCGCGGACGCGGCCACCAGGACGTACAGGAACACCAGGTCGACGCTCACCAGGATCGGGATCAGGGCCACGATCCCGGCCCGCAGCAGGTCGGCCGCCAGCATGATCTTCTTGCGGTCGTACCGGTCCACCACGACGCCGGCGATGAGCCCGACCACCAGGGCCGGGCCGAGGGTGGCCGCCGCCATGAGCCCCACGCTGAAGGCCGAGTTCGTCCGCTGGAAGATCAGGATCCCCGCCCCGGCGATCAGGAGCGCATCACCGATCGTGGACACGAACTGGCCGGTCCAGAGCAGCGTGAAGCTGCGCCGGCGGAAGACAGCGAACGCCGACGGTTGCGCGAGTGACGCGGAGACGGTCGTCATCTGGCTCCCCCATCGCCGGCCGGATGTCAGGGCGCCGGGGCCGGTGTCGCGGAGTGTAGAGGACGCCGGTCGGATGCAGAATGCCGTCGCGCCCGTTGTGCGCGCGTGCACAATGAGCCGGTGACAGGGACGGGGGGAAGCACGCGGGTCGTGATCCTGGGCGGCGGCCATGCCGGGGTGTCCGCGGCACGCGAGCTTCTGCGCCAGCGCCGGTCGGCCGATCGGCTCGAGATCGCCATGGTGAGCGCGGAGACGGCGCTGGTGTGGCAGGGGCTCCTGCCGCAGATCGTGTCGAACCTGATCCAGCCCCAGGACGC
>JAJYEB010000342.1 GCA_021790375.1 Chloroflexota bacterium
CGGCGCTCGCGTCCGGGCGGGAGTCGGCGCTCGCGTCCGCGCGGGAGGGAGCCCCTGCGCGCGAAGGGAGAGGAGGGGGGGCCACATGAGGCGCTATCCGGCACTTCCGCGGCCGCTCCTGGGCGGCACGGGCATGGGCCGCCAGGCGGGCTCGAGAGGCTCGCGGGGACCGGTCGGCCGCGGCGCCGCCCGAGCCCAGGCCTCCGGTGCGCTCGGGATCCGGACCCGCCTCGGCGTCACCCTCGATTCGTGGCTGGGCCGGCCCGCGGCGGGGCGGGGCGTGGGCCTGCAGCGCGAGCGCCACGAGCCGGAGTACCTGATCATCCTGTCGGTCGTGGCGCTGACCGCGGTCGGCATCCTGATGGTCTACTCGAGCTCCGCGATCCGCGCGTACGTGCTGTCGCAGAACACCTTCGCCGTGGTGGGACCCCAGCTGGTGTGGGCGGTGCTCGGGGTCGTGGCCATGGTGGTGACCATGCAGATCGACTACCGGTACTGGCGGCTGGCGTCGATTCCCGTGTACGCCGGCGCGCTGGTCCTGCTGGTGCTCGTGCTGCTCCCCGGGATCGGGGTGCGGGTGGGTGGCTCCGCGCGCTGGCTGCAGATCGGGTCGCTCCCCGCGGTCCATCCCGCCGAATTCGCGAAGCTCGCGCTGGTGATCTACCTGGCGCACTGGCTGACCCGCCGGGGCGCCGTGATCGGCAGCATCCGCCACGGGACGCTCCCGTTCCTGCTGATCGTGGCGCCCTACGTCCTGCTCGTGCTCAAGGAGCCCGACCTCGGGACGACGGGGGTCATCGCGCTGACGGCGTTCATCCTGTTCTTCGTCGCGGGCGCCAACCTCTGGCAGTTCTTCCTGCTGGTGCCGGCCGGCGTCGCGGGCGTGGTCCTGGTGATCCTCTCGAACTCGTACCAGCTCGACCGGATCCGCGCGTTCCTGGACCCGTGGAGCGACCCCACGGGGAAGGGGCTGCAGACCATCCAGGGCCTGCTCGCGCTGGGCCTGGGCGGGATCCTGGGCTCCGGGCTGGGTGCCAGCCGCCTGGCGTCGGGGCTCTACCTGCCGAACGCCTCGAACGACTTCATCTTCGCGATCATCGGCGAGGAGTTCGGCCTCCTGGGCGGGCTGGTCGTGATCGGGCTCTTCGCGCTCCTCGCGTACGAGGGGTTCCGGGTCGCCCTGGCCGCGCCGGACACGTTCGGCGGGCTGCTGGCGGCCGGGATCACCACCTGGATCACGGTCCAGGCCATCATCAACGTCGGCGTGGTGGTCTCGCTGCTGCCGATCACCGGCATCACGCTGCCCTTCATCAGCGCCGGTGGCTCATCGCTGACGATCAGTCTCGCGGCCGTCGGCATCCTGCTCTCGATCTCCCGCGAGACACTCCCCCGAGGGTCGTGGAACGATGCGGATACTGATCGCGGGGGGCGGGACGGGCGGGCACGTCTACCCGGCCCTCGCCGTGGCCCGCTCCCTGCGCGAACGTCGCGACGACCTTGACCTGCGCTGGATCGGCGGCCACCGCGGGCTGGAGGCCCGCGTGGTGGCGGGTGCCGGCATCCCGGTCACCCGGCTGATGCTGCGCTCGCTGCGCACGGCCGATGTCTCGCTGCCCGCGCTGGTCGACCCGGTCCGGCTTGGCGCGTCGTTCCCGCAGGCGATGGCGCTGGTGGGCGGACTCCGCCCCGCGGCGATCTTCACCACCGGGGGATACGTGGCGCTCCCGGTCGCTGCGGCCGCTGCCGCGCTCCGGGTGCCGGTGCTGCTCTGGGAGGGCAACGTGATCCCCGGACGCAGCGTCCGGGCGATCGCCCGGCTCGCCCGCGTGGTGGCCGTCAGCTTCCCGGAGACCTGCCGGCGCCTGCCCGGGCGCTGCCACGTCACGGGCACGCCGATCCGCGACCTGGCGTCGGTGGACCGGCTGGCCGCCCGCCGCCATTTCGAGATCCCGGCCGATGCCCGCGCGGTGCTGATCTTCGGGGGGTCGCAGGCGGTGCAGCGGTTCGACTCGGCCGTCGAGCAGGCACTGCCCGAGCTGGCGGCCCGCGCGATCGTGGTGCACGTCACCGGCGAGTCGGCGTACGGGGCGGCGCTCGCCCGGCGCGAGGCGCTGCCGGATGCGCTCCGGGAGCGCTACCGGCCCTACCCGTTCCTCCGCGAGGAGATGGCGGACGCGCTCGCCGCGGCCGACCTGGTGGTGGGCCGCGCGGGATCCTCCACGATCGCGGAGGTGACCGCGCTGGGCACCCCGCTGGTGCTGGTGCCGTACCCGCACGCCGCGGGCCACCAGGCGGCCAACGCGCGCGCGGTGGCCGAGCAGGGCGCGGCGCTCGTGATCGCCGACGAGGCGTTCGACGGAGCCGCGCTGCTCGACGCGGTGGGCATCCTCGCCGACCCCCGGCGGCACCTCGAGATGAGCAGCGCGAGCCGGGCGCTGGCCCGGCCGGGCGCCGCCGATGCGGTCGCCAGGCTGGTCCTCGCGCTCGCCGACCGGCTCCCGCTCCCGTCCGACGAAGAGGTCGAGGCGATCAGCCGGGGCGTGGCGGCGTGACGGCGACCGCGGTGACGCGTTGCCGGTCGGGCGGCGCGGCGTGACCGGGGGACACGGCAGCGTGGCGGCAGGCGCCGCACGCCGCCTGACGGAGGAGGAGAAGCTCCGCATCGGCACGGAGATCCAGCGCCGGGTGGGGGTCAAGACCTCGCGCGACGAGCCGCTGGCACGCTTCACCACCATGCGCGTGGGTGGCCCGGCGGACCTGTTCGCGGTGGCGCACAACCTCTTCGAGCTGCGCGGGCTCGCCCGGTTCGCCCGCACGCG
>JAJYEB010000343.1 GCA_021790375.1 Chloroflexota bacterium
CGCCCCCCGGACCCGCGCGTACCGCCCCTCGTACGTGGCACGGCCGGGCGCCAGCATCCGGGTGATGACCTCCAGGGCGTCGCCGAGCCCCGCGAGCCGCTCCCCGGTCGACGGAAAGCCGTACCCGTAGGCCAGCCACTCGTCCTCCTTCCAGCCGCCCCCGATCCCCAGCTCGAAGCGGCCGTTGCTGACGACGTCGAGCGTGGACGTGAGCTTCGCGACGAGTGCCGGGTTGCGGTACCCGGCACAGATCACCATGTGTCCCAGCCGGACCCGCGAGGTCACGCCGGCGACGGCGGTCAGGGTCGTGAACGACTCGAACGTGATCTCATCGGTGGTGTCCGGGGTGGTGTGGAAGTGGTCGAACACCCATTCCGACTCGAACCCGAGCGACTCCGCCTGGCGGGCAAGCCGGACCGTCCGGGCCCAGGCCGAGGCGGCATCCCAGCCGTCGTACTCGTGCTTCCAGCCCTGCGGTACGAGCAATCCGACCTTCATCTGTCTCCTCTCGACGAGCTACCGGATCGGCCCCGGGGGCGATGCCGGGCCGGCCACCCACGCCCCGCGCCGGACGCCGGGCAAGCGCGGGCATCTCACGGATTGCGGGGCGCCCCGATCTCGTGGTGCCGGATGCAGCGCGCCTCGTAGGTCTCGACGGCCGCCCGCTCGAACCCGCCCACCACGATCAGCGGATCATCGACCGCGGCGGGCTGCCCGTTGACGAGCCGCTGGGTGCGGGTCGCGGTGTCGCCGCAGACCACGCAGATCGCGGTCAGCGTGGTGACCTCGTCGGCGAGCGCCATCAGCTGCGGCATCGAGTTGAACGGCCGTCCCGCGAAGTCCAGGTTGAGGCCGGTCGCGATCACGTGCCGGCCGGTCGTCCGGAGCGCCTGGACCACGTCGACGATGTCCGGCTCGAAGAACTCCGCCTCCTCGATCCCGACCAGGTCGGCGTCCCGCTCGCGCGCCAGGGCGAGGATCAGGCCCGGCTCGGCCCGCGGCACGAGCGTCGACGGGAACCGTGCGTGGCTCCGGCTCTCGGCGAACTCGGCCGGGGTGCGGACGTCGATGTCGGGACGCACGAGCAGGACGCGCCGCCGGGCGATCTCCGCACGGCGGAGCAGCCGCAACAGCTCGTCGGTCTTGCCCGACGACATGCAGCCGGCGATGACGTGCAACCAGGGATCAGAGCGGTAGAACACGACGCCTCCGGGGGCCAATCGTAGCGCCTGCGATGGGTCCGACGCGCGACGGGGCGGCGCTATCCGCCGGGCTCCATGTCCTCCGTCGGCTCCAGCTCGAGCGAGCACGCCGTGCCCTCCAGCTGGAGAAACGCCAGCCACTCCCGCGCCTCGCCGGGTGCGAGGAGCCGGCCCGCGTCCGTGCCCGCCGACGCCACGCGGGGCGCGAGGTACCGGTCGAGCAGCAGCAGGACCGGGCCTTCGGCCGGAAGGCCGGCGTGAGATCGGACGGCCGTCCCCCAGGCGCCGCCCGGGTCCGCCAGCACCAGGGCTCCCGGCACGAACTCGGCTCGCCAGGTGGCGATCGGCTCCGGCGCCCCGGGCAGCGCGATCACGAGCACGGCCCCGACCTCGGTCAGCGTCTGCGTCGATCGTGCCAGCTGGCGGGCATACCCGGCACAGGCCGGGCACCCGGCCGGGTGCGCCAGGAACAGCGCCACCTGGGATCGGTCCCTCCACCGCGCGAGGGACAGCCCGGCGGACGCCTCGCCGGCCAGCGGCAGGGTCCGCAACGGTACGGCGCGGTCCGTCAGGGGCCGGTGGTACTGGATGGGCAGCGGAGCCGCGGCCGGGATCCCGGACCGGTGCAGCAGCAGCGCGAGGTCGTCGAGCGACGGCTCCGCGACCGGCTGCCGGCCGTCCACGACGACCGTCGGCGTCACCCTCGCACCGGCATGCAGGCCGCGCACGAACACGTCGGCGGCCGCGTCGGCGTCGAGGTCGATGGCCGTGAACGGGACGCCGAGGGCGCGCAGGCGGTCGGCGACGATGGCCGTGTCCTCGCACGCCGCCGTGCCGTAGACCGTGACTGTCACCGCCCCATGGTCCCATCCAGCGCCCGGGGCCGCACGGGAACCCACGGGACGGGCCGGATGGCCGATGCGGCCGTTCCCGGGCGCCCCGTATGGTCGCTCCGTCACCGACCGAGCCCAACGGGCGGGAGGCAGCCATGCTTGTCGAGAATCTCGTCGCGACGGTATCGATCGTGCTTGCCGTCGCAGTCGTGTCGAGCCTGCTCGCGTACTACCGCCCGGATACCCTCGGCGATGGCGCCCCGTCCGACGAGTCCGGCCCCGGCGAGGAGGACGCCGGGAGCGACGCGCGCGCCGTCCGGGCCGCTCTGTGGTGGGCAGCGGCCGCCCTGGCGATGGGCGCCCTGGCCACGATCGCGTACCTCTGGCTCGACGGGATGTTGCCCGAGCGCAGCCTCCAGGTCTTCGTCGCCTTCGGACTCGGCAGCAGCGCCGCGCTCAGCGTGGCCGCGGCGGTGGTGCGGCCACGGCTGCGGCTCGCCGGCGTGCCGGAGTGCGTGACGCTCAACCTGGTCTGGGGCGTGGGCTACGGCCTCGCCATCCCGCTGATCCTGCAGTAGCCGATCAGCCCTCGTCCACCATCTCGATCGACTCCATCACCGGAAGCCCGCGCTCGCGGAGCGCCGCCACCATCCTGGCTGGCGCCACGGCCTCCTCCACCGGGTACGCCCCCGGCGGGATGGCGCCCGAGGCGATCAGGTGACACACGATGGCGGCGTGCCAGCCGGTCGTGCGCTCCATCCCGGTGAAGCCCAGCGTGT
>JAJYEB010000344.1 GCA_021790375.1 Chloroflexota bacterium
CCACGGCCGGGTCGTCGCGACGGGCACGCTCCCGGAGCTGCTGGGAGGCAGCACCGTCGCGCTGCGCGCCACCGGGCTGTCCGCCGGCGCGGTCGCGGGGCTGGGGCGGTTCGGCCGGGTGAGCCTCGATGGCGACCGGCTGGAGGTCGAGGGGATCGCTCCGGACGAAGTCCCCGACCTGGTCGCCGAGGTGGTGCGGCTGGGCGCCCGGGTCCATGCCGTCGAGCCACTCCAGCAGACCCTGGAGGACCGCTTCCTCGCGCTGGTCGGACGGGAACCTGCCGCGTGAGCGACGTCCTCGTGGTCGCCGGGCTGACGCTGCGCGAGGCGGTGCGGCGCCGGCTGGCGTGGGCGCTGCTGTTCCTGACGGTGCTCGTGGTCGTGGTGACGGGCTGGGGCTTCGACCGGTTCGTGCAGCTCGCACATGCGGACGGTGTGGCCGAGACGCAGCTGCGCCTGGTCGTGTCGCAGCTCCTGATCATGGTCGCGTTCATGTTCAGCTTCGTGCTGGCGATGATCGCGGTCGTCTTCGGCGCCCCGTCCGTCGCGGGCGACGTGGAGAGCGGGGTGTCGCTGGCGCTGCTGGCCAGGCCGCTGCGGCGCTCGGGGCTGGTGGTCGGGAAGTGGCTCGGGCTGATGGTCATCGTGATCGCCTACGCGGTGATCTCCGGGTCGATGGAGATAGCCGCGTGCGCCTGGATCACCGGCTGGGTCCCGCCGCACCCTGTGACGGCGATCCTGTACCTGGCCGGCGAAGGGGCCGTCCTGCTGACCTTCGCGCTGGCGCTGAGCACGCGCCTCTCGATGATCACCGGGGGCGCGATCGCGGTGGTGCTGTTCGGCCTGGCATGGGTGATCGGCCTGCTGGGCCGGTTCGCGGCGCTCTTCGGCGTCGAATCGCTGCAGCAGGCCGCAGCGGTCAGCGAGCGGCTGCTCCCCAGCGACACGTTCTGGATCGGCGCGACCGCGAGCCTGGAGCCCACGTCATCGCAGCTCGCGCAGGCCGGCATCGCCGGGCCGATCGCGACCGCCCGGTTCAGCCCGTTCCAGGTGGCGGGACCGCCGGCGCCCGCGGAGCTGGGTTGGGCGCTGGCGTGGATCGCGCTGGTGCTCCTGCTGGCGGTGCTCCTGTTCGAGAGGCGCGAGATCTGAGGAGTGAGGGACGGGTCAGCGCGCGCCACCGGCCCGTCAGGGCGCGCCGCCGCTCGTCAGGGCGCGCCGCCGCTCGTCAGGGCGCGCCGCTCGCCGCGACTCCCCCGGTGCCGGGCACCGTACCGCCGGACGAGCTCTTGACCGGGATCGTGAGCTTGTCCCCGATCGCCAGCTGGTTCTCGTTCTTGATCTGCGGGTTCGCCTTGAGCAGCTGGGCAAGCGTGAGTCCGTTCCTGGCCGCGATCCCCGACAGGGTGTCACCCTGCACGACGGTGTAGACGAACGGCGTGGGCAGTGGCGGGGGCGTGGGTGCCACCGAGACGGTGGGCGTCGCGGCCGGCGTCGGCACGGGAGTCGCGGCGGGCTGGCCGCCGAAAAACGCCGGCACGAGCGTTGGAGCGAGGAAGAGGATGACCCCGGCGACGACCAGGGCGATCGCCCCGAGCCACAGCCGGGGGATCTGGGGTAGTCCCACACGCGTGCGCAGATCGGGGTATGCCTCGCGCCGGAGCGGCGTTTCCCAGGACGGCGCCCCCAGCGCCTCCGGGCCTGCCACGGCCCCGGGGCGGGGTCGCCGCAGCGCGGGCATACCCGGCAGCCTGAGCCGGCCCACTCCGGATTCCCCCACGTCAGGCGTGGCGGCGGAACGTGCCGGTGCTTCGGACCGGGCCTGTGGCGCGGGACGGACCGCCCGGCCGGGACGCGGCGTGCCGTCCGGGCGGAGATCCGGGCTCGGACGTGCGCCCGGCGAGGAACCGGCACCCGGCTCGCGCCGCCGTGCGGGACCGCCGGGGCCCGGGTGCGCTGCTGCGACATCCCGATGGACGTCCGGGGCGACGGCCGCACGGCGGGCAAGGAAGGCCGGAAGCTCAGGCGGGGCGTCGTCCCCGAGCTCCCGCCGGTCGCCCCCGGTCCCCGGCGCGCCGGCGCGCCCGATCGCGGCCCGCGCGGGCCCTCGCGAACCGGGCTCGGGGCTCGGCGTCTCGGCCCGGCGCGAGAAAGACGTGCCATCGGCCGGCACCCCACTGCCGGGCCCTCCACCGTCCGGCGCCCACCGCTCGTCGAAGGGCCGCCGGACCGTGCTGGGCACCACGCCCTCGGGAGGTTCGGGCAGGGGCCCCAGCTGCGCACCGCGCAACGCCGCCTCGCCCCAGGCAGGGCCGGCCTGCCCCCGATCGACGCCGGGCTCGACAGAACGCGCCCCACGATCCAGGCTCCCGGCCTCGCCTGCCGCCGGTCCGGGCGGGCCGTTCGTGCGGCCCTGCGGCTCGGCCTCGGCATCCTCTCCGCGTCGCCAGGGCGGCGGCGCGGCCCAGGCGCGCTCGTCGCCCCACAGCCCGGGTTCGCCTGCGTCGCCCGGGACGGCCGGGCGAGCTCCGGCTGGCTGCTCCTGGTCGACCGGCGCTTCGGCGACGTCAAGGTCGGCCGGACGCTCCCATACCGGCGCGCCGCCGGCCGCCTGCGACCCACCGGCCGCGGGCCCCGCGCCGGACGGAACGACGCGGGCCGCCTCTCTGCGGGCCCAGTCCTGGAACGTCGCGCAGGTTGCGAAGGCCGGAGTCAGGCAGTACTGCTGCTGGTGCGCGATGGCACGGGGCGCCGGCTCAGGCTCCGCGTAGCATCGGTGGCGGCGATCGGGCACGTCAGCCCGAGCATCGCGG
>JAJYEB010000345.1:0-310 GCA_021790375.1 Chloroflexota bacterium
CCGTCGTGCACACGCGCCCGCAGCGTCCGTCGCGTGCCGTGCCGCTCGCCCGTTCGATCGCCGGCCTCACGGTGGTCGCGGCCATCGGAGCCGTCGCGGTCCTGGCGCTGCTGGGGGGCGGGCCGGCGTCCGGCCAGGGCGGATCCGGTGGCGCGCCCGGCGCGTCGGCCGCCGGCTCCCCGGGATCCTCCGCGACGGTGCAGGCAGGCGGCGACCTCTCCGCCGGCCGGGCCCTGTACATGCAGACGTGTGCGGCCTGTCACGGCGTGTCGGGCCAGGGCGTTTCCGGCATCGGGCCCAGCCTGCAGGG
>JAJYEB010000345.1:320-2806 GCA_021790375.1 Chloroflexota bacterium
G
Source organism: Chloroflexota bacterium (assembly GCA_021790375.1). GTDB lineage: Bacteria > Chloroflexota > Limnocylindria > Limnocylindrales > CSP1-4 > JAJYNJ01. The sequence continues at coordinate 322 of JAJYEB010000345.1, forward strand.
CTGCCCGAGAACGGCGTGACGTCGCTCCAGCGCAAGCCCGTGCTGTCGCCGGGCCAGATCCAGTCGCTGATCGATTACGTCGCCCGGATCGCGCCCGGGCCGGCGATTCCCCCGGTCGACACGCAGGGCGCCGACATCGCCGCCGGCCGCCAGCTCTTCATCAACAACTGCGCCGCGTGCCACGGCGCCGATGCGGCCGGAGGGTCGGTCGGCGGCGGGTTCGTCGCGCCGAGCCTGCACAACGCGGCCTCGTCGACCGTCGGCGAGGCGATGATGACCGGTCCCGGGCCGATGCCGGTGTTCAGGCTGCCGATCCGGCAGATCGACGAGATCGCCGCCTACATCGGGTACCTGCAGTCCGCGCCCACCCCGGGCGGCTTCTCGCTGGGGGGCCTGGGGCCGGTCCCGGAGGGGTTCGTTGCCGGCGCCGTTGGCCTCGTGCTGCTGCTCCTCCTGGTGGGCTGGGTCGCCCGGAGGCCGCACCCGTGATCGGTTCCACGGGGCTGGACGGCCGCCCGGAGCGTGACTACTCGGGGCCGCGGGTGCGCGGCCTGCCGCCCACGCCCGAGGAGTACCGCGCGCAGGTCATCGTCGGGGCGCTGTTCGCGGTCACCATGGTGGCCGGGTTCGCGCTGCTTGTGGTGTACCTGGTGGGGGGCGACACCCAGCTCCAGGGCATCCTGCTCACGCTCGCCTTCGGCGGCCTCGGGGCCGGCATCGTCGTGTGGGCGCAGCGGCTGCTGCCGACCCGCCTGGTGACCGAGGACCGGCACCCTCTGCAGCCGGAGCCGACCGCCGAGGCGCTGGCCACGGCGGACGCCACGCGCGAGGCGGAGGCCGGATTCGCCCGTCGCCACCTGCTGATCGGCCTTCTCTTCGGGGCGTTCGCGGGGCTGGGTGCTGCGCTGCTGATCCCGGTCCTGTCGCTCGGGCCCGCGCCGGGCCGCAGCCTGTTCGTGACGGCCTGGAGGAAGGGTTCGCGCGTGGTGGGCATCGACGGGAAGCCGGTGCAGGCGAGCGCGCTGCCGATCGATGGCGTGCTGACCGTCTTCCCGGAGGGCGCCGTCGGCGACGCGATGGCACAGACGCTGCTGATCCGGGTGCCGCCGGACCTGCTCCGGCTGCCGGCCGCCCGGATGGCGTGGGCGCCCGACGGCTACGTCGCGTACTCCAAGGTGTGCACCCACGCCGGATGCCCGGTGGGCCTGTACCGGGCCATCGAGCATCGACTGATCTGCCCGTGCCACCAGTCCACCTTCGACGTGCTCGATGGCGCGATCCCCAGTTTCGGGCCGGCGGCCCGCCCCCTGCCACAGCTCCCCATCCAGCTGCAGCCGGACGGCACGTTCGTGGCCCTCGGCGACTTCCCCGAGCCGGTGGGACCCAGCTTCTGGAACATGACCTCGGGAGGCGGCGCATGAGCGGCGGCGTGGCAGCGCCCGGGCCCGCGGACGAGCGCGTTCCGAGTGCCGGCGCCGCGGCTCAGGGAGACGCCCGGGCCCTCGCGGGCCATGGGGAGACGGGCGCGTACGCCGCGCCCGGGGAGGACATCCCGATCGTCGGCGGCGCGGTTCGCTTCTTCGACGAGCGGACGGGGCTGGCGACCTTCGGACGGAACGCGCTGCAGAAGGTCTTCCCCGACCACTGGTCGTTCCTGCTGGGGGAGGTGGCGGCGTTCTCGTTCGTCGTCCTGCTGCTCACCGGCACGTTCCTGACGCTGTTCTTCCGGCCCGACACGACCCCGACCACCTACAGCGGCCCCTACGTGCCTCTCCAGGGCGCCACCGTCTCGAGCGCCTTCGACTCGGTCATGCAGCTCAGCTTCGTGGTCAGGGCGGGGCTGCTGATGCGCCAGATCCACCACTGGGCGGCGTTGATCTTCGTCGCCGCGATCGTGACGCACCTGGCGCGCATCTTCTTCACCGGGGCGTTCCGGCGCCCCCGCGAGGTCAACTGGATCATCGGGTTCGGTCTGCTGCTGCTCGCGCTCGGGGAGGGCTTCTCGGGGTACTCGCTCCCCGACGACCTGCTCTCGGGCACCGGGCTCCGCATCGCCTACTCGGCGGCCCTGTCGATCCCGTTCATCGGGCCGTGGTTCGCCTCGCTCTTCTTCGGCGGCGCCTTCCCGTCGGCCGGCTTCATCAGCCGCCTCTTCGTGATCCACGTGATGCTGCTGCCCGGTGCGCTGATCGGAGGGATCTCGATCCACCTGCTGATCGTGTGGCTCCAGAAGCACACCCAGTACAAGGGTCCCGGCGCGACCGAGCACAACGTGGTCGGGCTGCGGCTCTGGCCCGGACAGACGTTCCGTTCGGTCGGACTCTTCTTCCTCAGCGTCGCGGTGATCGCACTGCTCGGCGGCCTGTTCCAGATCAACCCGGTGTGGGAGTACGGGCCGTTCGTGCCCTACACGGCGGCCTCGCCGGCGCAGCCGGACTACTACATCGGCTGGCTGGAGGGGGCTGCTGCGCATGGCCCCCGGATG
>JAJYEB010000346.1 GCA_021790375.1 Chloroflexota bacterium
TGAGCACGCGCTTCTCGTTGCGCTTGTTCATCTCCTGGACACGGCCGAGGAGACGCGCCTCTACGAACGGTCCCTTCTTGACTGACCGCGACATCAGCGACCTCCTTTCGGCCTAGCTCTTGCGATGGCGGGAGCGCACGATGAGGCGCCCCGTCAGCTTGTTGCGCCGCGTCCGGAGCCCCATCGCGGGCTTGCCCCACGGCGTCTTGGGCGGCATGCCGGTGGGCGACTTGCCCTCGCCTCCGCCGTGCGGATGCTCGCGCGGGTTCATCACCACGCCCCGCACCTCGGGACGCTGTCCCATGTGGCGGGCACGGCCCGCCTTGCCGAGGCTCTGGTTCTCGTGGTCGAGATTGCCCACCTGGCCCACGGTGGCGATGCAGCCGAGCGGCACACGGCGCATCTCGCCGGAGGGCAGGCGGACCGTCCCCCAGTCGCCCTCCTTGGCGAGGAGCTGGGCCGAGGCTCCGGCGGACCGGACGATCTGGCCACCCTTGCCGGGCACCAGCTCGATGTTGTGGATCGTCGTGCCGAGCGGGATGTCGGCGAGCGGCAGCGCGTTGCCCACCCTCGCCTCCACGCCGGGGCCGCTCACCACGACGTCGCCCACCCGGAGCCCGTTGGGGATCAGGATGTAGCGCTTCTCGCCGTCCCGGTAGTGCAGCAGGCCGATCCGGGCCGACCGGTTGGGGTCGTACTCGATCGTCGCCAGGCGCGCCGGGATGCCGTACTTGTCGCGCTTGAAGTCGATCCGGCGGTAGTGCTGCTTCTCGCCGCCGCCGCGATGGCGCACGGTGAGATGGCCCTGGTTGTTGCGCCCGCTGCCCCGCTTCTGGGGCTCGAGCAGCGGCTTGTAGGGCTCGTCGGTGGTGATCTCGGCAAACGTCGACCGGGTCATGAACCGCCGGCCGGCGGAGGTCGGCTTGTAGCTTCGCAGCGGCATCGCCTAGACCCCCTCGAAGAACTCGATCTTGTCGCCGGCGGAGACCGTGACCACGGCCTTGCGCCACGGGCTGGTGGTGCCCGAGACCCGCCCGCGCTTGGTGCCGCGCTGCTTCTCCTTGGTCTTGGTCGTCGAGACGTTGACCGACAGGACCGTGACCTTGAAGAGCTCCTCCACGGCGCGCTTGATCTGCAGCTTGTTGGCGTCGTCGTGGACCCGGAACGTGTACTTGTTCCGCTGCGTGAGGTCCATCGACTTCTCGCTGATGACCGGCCGGACGATCACCTCGGCGCTCTGCAGCGTCATGCGTACACCTCCGAGAGCGTCGTGAGGGCCGGCTGCTCGATCAGCAGGACGTCCGCGTTCAGGATGTCCACGACGTTCAGAGAGTCTGCGAGGATGACCTCCACGTCCGGGAGGTTGCGTGCCGAGAGCGCGAGGCGCTGGTCGCGCGACGGCGCCACGACCAGCACGCGCCCGGCGACGTTGAGGGCGCCCAGGTAGCCCACCAGCTCGCGGGTCCTGATCGCCTCCATCGCCAGATCCTCGACCACGCGCACCGCGCCGTCGCCGTACTTGGCGGTCAGCGCGCCGCGAAGCGCGAGGCGCTTCATCTTCCGGGGGAGCCGCTGCTCGTAGCTGCGCGGATGCGGCCCGAACACGGCCCCGCCGCCGGCGAAGTGCGGGGCGCGCCGCGAGCCCTGGCGGGCGCGGCCGGTCCCCTTCTGCCGGTACGGCTTCTTGCCGCCGCCCGCGACCTCGCCGCGGGTCTTCGTGTCGTGGGTGCCGAGGTGCCGGCCCGCCAGCTGGGCGACGACCGCCTGGTGCAGGACGGCCGCGTTGACGGGCGCCGCGAAGAGCGCGTCCGGCAGCTCGACCGACCCGGCCTCCTCGCCGGTCTTCCGGTACAGGGTGGTCTGGGGCATCGCGCTACGCCTTCCTGACCATGACGAGCGCATTGGGGGCGCCCGGCACGGACCCCTTGACGAGCAGCAGGTTGCGCTCGGGGTCGGTGCGCACGACGGTCAGCTTCTTGACGGTGACCCGGTCGTCGCCGAGGTGGCCCGCCATCCCGAGGCCGCGGTAGACGCGCCCCGGAGTGGTGCCGGCACCGACCGAGCCGGGCTGCCGGTGGGAGTCGGATCCGTGGGTCTCCGGGCCGCGGCGGAAGTGGTGCCGCTTGATCGTCCCGGAAAAGCCCTTGCCCTTGCTGACGCCGGTCACGTCCACCCGGTCGCCGGCCGCGAAGAGCTCGTCGACGCGCAGTTCCTGGCCGACGCGGTAGTCGTCCACGCTCTCCACGCGGAACTCGCGGACGTGCCGCACGCGTGGCAGGTCGCGCAGCTGGCCCAGCCGCGGCCTGGTGAGCCTGCGCGCGGTCCCCGTCCCCACCTGCACGGCGGTGTACCCGTCGCGCTCGGGGGTCCGTACGAGGGTCACCGTGTTCGGCTCGACGACCAGGACAGACACGGGAACCATCGTGCCGTCCTCGGCGAAGACCTGTGTCATGCCGGCCTTGCGGCCGAGAAGTCCGATGCTCATCTACATCTTGATCTCGATGTCGACTCCCGCGGCGAGCGAGAGACGCATCAGGGCGTCGACGGTCTTCGACGAGGGATCCAGGATGTCGATGAGCCGCTTGTGGGTGCGGATCTCGAACTGCTCCCGGCTGTCCTTGTCGATGAACGGCGAGCGCAGGACGGTGAACTTCTCGATTCGAGTCGGGAGCGGGACCGGCCCGACCACGTCGGCGCCCGTCCGCTGCGCGGTCTCCACGATCTGGAGCGCCGACTGATCGAGCAGCCGATGGTCGTAGGCCTTGAGGCGGATCCTGATCCGCTGCTTCG
>JAJYEB010000347.1 GCA_021790375.1 Chloroflexota bacterium
AGCCGTCCGCGTCGATCCGAGCCGCGGTCGCACAACTGTACGCCGCCCCGAGGGGGCCGTCGATTGCCGTCGCCCGATTCGGGCCATCGGCAATGGTTCTGCAAGAAGCGGCGGCGCCTCTTGTTGCCGCGCTGCTTGTCGTGCCTCCTGTGGCGCCTCGCCGGCCCGCGCCCTCCACCCATGACCGACGAGCGGATCTCCCGGATCGAGCGGATCACGGCCGTCGGGACCGAGGTCCGCGTCGACGAGCTCACTGGCGTGCCGTTCGTCCGCAGGCGCTCCCCGGAATCCAGGAGCCCGGCCCCCTGTGGGACCGGGCTCCTGCGTCTGGGGCCCCTGATCGGGCACGCCCCGCTCGATCGCGTCCGGGCGGATCGCCCGGCACCGATCAGTAGTCCATGTCGTGGTCGTGGCCGGCCCCGACGGGCTCCTTCTTCTCGGGCTTGTCGGTGATGAGCGTCTCGGTCGTCAGGACCATGCCGGCGATCGAGGCCGCGTTCTGCAGCGCGGAGCGGGTCACCTTGGCGGCATCGACGATGCCCTTGGCGAACATGTCGCCGTACTCGCCGCGGAGCGCGTCGTAGCCGTAGCCCTTCTTCGCGTTGCGCACCTCGGCCACGACGACCGAGCCCTCGCCGCCCGCGTTCTCGACGATCTGGCGGATGGGCGCCTCGAGCGCCCGCCGCACGATGGTGACAGCGACCTGCTCGTCGCCCTCGAAGTGGAGGCTCGCGAGCGCCGGGATCGCCTGCAGCAGCGCCGTGCCGCCGCCCGCGACGAGGCCCTCCTCGACCGCCGCGCGGGTCGTCGAGAGCGCATCCTCGATGCGGTGCTTCTTCTCCTTGAGCTCGACCTCCGTCGCCGCGCCGACCTTGATCACCGCGACGCCGCCGGACAGCTTCGCCAGGCGCTCCTGCAGCTTCTCGCGGTCGTAGTCCGAGGTCGTCTCCTCGATCTGCGCGCGGATCTGCTGCATCCGGCCCTTGATCTGCTCGGGGTTGCCGTCGCCCTCAACGATCGTCGTGTCGTCCTTGGTCGCCACGACGCGCCGGGCGGCCCCGAAGTCCTCCGGGACAACGCCGTCGAGCTTCCGGCCCACTTCCTCGCTGATGACGGTTCCACCGGTCAGCACCGCGATGTCGCGGAGCATCTCCTTGCGGCGGTCGCCGAAGCCCGGCGCCTTGACCGCCAGCACGTTGACGGTGCCCCGCAGCTTGTTCACGACGAGTGTCGCGAGCGCCTCGCCGTCGACGTCCTCGGCGACGAGGAAGAGCGGGCGCCCGAGCTGCATCGCCTTTTCGAGGGCCGGAAGCAGCTCCTGGATGCTCGAGATCTTCTTGTCGGTGACGAGGATCGCCGGGTTCTCGAGGACCGCCTCCATGCGGTCGGCGTTGGTCACGAAGTACGGCGAGATGTAGCCGCGGTCGAACTGCATGCCCTCGACGTATTCCTTGTCGAGGCCGATCGACTGGCCCTCTTCGACGGTGATGACGCCGTCCTTGCCGACCTTGTCCATGACCTCCGCGATCAGCTCGCCGACCTCGGGATCGGCAGCGCTGATGGCGGCGACGTTCGCGATGTCCTCGCGCGAGTCGACCGGGCGCGCATGCGCCTTGAGCTCGTCGACGACGCATGCGACGGCCTTGTCCAGGCCGCGCTTCACGATCATCGGGTTCGCGCCGGCCGTGACGTTCTTCAGGCCCTCGGTCACCAGCGCCTGGGCTAGCACGACCGCGGTCGTGGTGCCGTCGCCGGCCACGTCATCGGTCTTGGTCGCGACCTCGCGGACGAGCTGCGCGCCCATGTTCTCGAAGGGCTCGTCGAGCTCGATGTCGCGGGCGATCGTGACCCCGTCGTTGGTGATCGTCGGGGCGCCGTACTTCTTGTCGAGCACGACGTTCCGCCCCTTCGGGCCGATCGTCACCTTGACAGCGTCGGCGAGACGGTCCACGCCCCTCTTGAGCGATCGGCGAGCCGACTCGTCGAACTCCAGCTGCTTTGCCACCTGCGGTGTGACCTCCTGAGAAACGAAATGGCCGACGAAACGGCCGGGCCCCGTCGGGTCCGGCCGATGGTCCCGGCCGGTGCTTCCGGCCTACTCCTCGACGATCGCGAGGATGTCCTTCTGGCTGACGATGAGGAGCTCCTCACCATCGACCTTGAACTCGGTGCCGGCGTACTTCGCGTACAGCACCTTGTTCCCCACCCGGACGTCCATGGCCTCGCGCTTGCCGTCGTCGAGGATGCGGCCGGGCCCGATCGCCAGGACGCTCCCCTCCTGGGGCTTCTCCTTGGCGGTGTCCGGGAGCACGATCCCGGTCTTGGTCATCTCCTCGCGGGGCGTCGGCTTGACGACGACGCGATCGCCGAGGGGGCGGAGCTTGGTCGCGGACGCAGTGGCGGTCGCCAACGCGGTATCCTCCTGAGCCTGTTGCCGGTCGCGCCGCCGCCCCGGGGCGCGTGTCGTGTCGCGCCGCCAGGGCCAGCAAGCCGCTGATCCGGTCCGAGCCGTTTTGATTGCCCTCTCGCGCGCCCTTTAGCACTCGCGCGCTTAGAGTGCTAGCAGCGTACGCACCACGCCCCCGACTGTCAAGACGGACCGCCATCCTGTGGACGGACCGCCGCCCTTGTGCGGCAAGGCTCATCCGGAGTCCGCCCCGGGTTCCAACGCAGGGATCTGGCTGTCACGCGCTCCCCGAACAGGCCGTTCGGCCTGCGCCGATACGCGTCGGGATAGGGTCGGGCGGCCCGGCGGCCCGGGCCGGCCCGGACCGGCGGGGGCCATCGAG
>JAJYEB010000348.1 GCA_021790375.1 Chloroflexota bacterium
ACCCGTCACGGATCGTGGGCCGCGACCTCGGGCCGTCCTGGAGCGTGGACGTGGACCCGGAATCGCTCCTCTGAGCGAGGGACGCCGGCGGCAGCGAGCCCTCCGGGCGCCGCCGGGGTGAACCCGGGCGAACCGCCCCGAACACGGCAGCCTGCCCGCGGACCGGATATTCTGAGGATCATGAGCGTTCTCCCGATCGTCCTGCTGGGCGACCCGCGGCTCCGGCTCAAGGGCGAGCCGGTCGACAGCTTCGGCAAGTACCTCCACGAGCTGCTGGACGACCTGACCGACACCATGCGGCACGCGCCCGGCGTCGGGCTCGCGGCCCCGCAGCTCGGGGTGGCACTCCAGGCGTGCGTCGTCGAGGTCGAGGGCAACCTGCACGAGCTGGTGAACCCGAGGATCGTTCGGGCCACGGGTGACGACCGCGACCTGGAGGGATGCCTGAGCATCCCCGGGTACACGGCGTACGTGACCCGGCGCGAGCGCATCTGGGTGGTGGCCCAGAACCGCCAGGGCCGCAGGATCAAGGTGGCGGGATCGGGCCTCCTGTCGCGCGCGATGCAGCACGAGATCGACCACCTGCAGGGGAAGCTCTACATCGACTACCTCGAATCGATGGACGAGCTGATCCCGGTCGGGCAGGAGGACGAGGAGGAGCAGGCCGAGCCGGGCGCGGAGCGGCACACGCTGGTCGGGTGAGCAACCAGTCCGCCGTCCCCGCGACGAGCGGCGTCTCCACCGTCTTCATCGGGAGCGGAGCGTTCGCCATCCCCGTCCTCGACGCGCTGGTCGCGGCCCCGGAGGTGCGGCTGGCCGGTGTCGTGACCGCCCCGCCCAGGCCGGCCGGCCGTGGGGAGCGGCTGCGCCGGTCGCCGATCGCCGAGCGCGCGTCCGCGCTGGGGATCGTGCCCATTCTCGAGCCGCGGCGGCTGCGGGCGCCGTCGGCCGTCGCAGAGATCGAGGCGCTGCACCCCGGACTGCTGGTCCTCGCCGACTACGGCCAGATGGTGCCCCGCGTGCTGCTCGACCTGCCGGCGCACGGCGCACTGAACCTGCACCCGTCGCTGCTTCCGCGCCACCGGGGAGCGTCCCCGGTTGCGGCGACCATCCTGGCCGGGGACCGGCAGACCGGCGTCACGCTGATGCTGATGGACGAGGGGCTCGACACCGGGCCGGTCGTCGCCCAGGTGGCGGTGCCGCTCGGCGGTGACGAGACCGCCCCCGCGCTGGAGGCGCTGCTGGCGGCGGAGGGGGCCGAGCTGCTGCGGACGGTCCTCGGGGAGTGGCTGGGCGGCCGCCGGGCTGCGCGCGCGCAGTCGCCGGAGGGGGCCACCATGACGCGCCCGCTCCGTCGCGAGGACGGGCGGCTGGATCCGTCGCGTGACGCGGTGCAGCTGGAACGCCAGGTTCGGGCGTATCAGCCCTGGCCCGGCACCTGGGCCGAGAGCGTGGCGGGCAGGCTGATCGTCTGGGGAGCGCGGCCGCTCACGCTGGGATCGACGACGGGAGCAGGCGTGCGGGCATCCGGCACGAGCACACCGGCCTCGGGCGCGGACGGGCCGGCACCCGGCACGGGCGCGGCACCCGGCACGGGCGCGGCACCCGGCATGGGCGCGGCACCACGGGGTGCCGGGGCCATCCTGGGGCTGATCGTGCCCGACGACGGCGGCTTGGCGGTGCTGGTCGCCGACGGCGCACTGCGGATCGAGGAGGCCCAGCTCGCGGGCGCCCGGCGCATGACGGCCGCCGAGCTGCGGCGGGGCCATCCGGAACTCGTCGGAAGCCGGCTCGGCGCCCCGGCGCTACCATGAGCATCCCCATGTCGGACCGTCGCCCAGAGCCCACCGTCGCCGGCATCCCGGCCGCAGCCCGCGATCCGCGCCCCGGCCTGTCCGGGCTCCCGGCGGACGAGTTGAGCGCCTGGCTGGAGTCGCGCGGCGAGGCGGCCTATCGCGGCCGGCAGGTCGCCGACTGGCTGTGGCGCCGGCACGCGGTCGACTTCGAGGAGATGCGCACGCTCCCCGGCCCGCTGCGGGCGGCGCTGGCCGGCGACTTCCGTGCCGACACGCTCGACGATTCCGCGGTCCGCCCGGCCGACCGGGGCCTGACCGAGAAGGCGCTGCATCGCCTCGCCGACGGGCAGCTCGTGGAATCCGTGCTGATGCGGTACCCCGGCCGCCCGGGGTACCGGGAGCGGGCCACCGTCTGCATCTCGAGCCAGGCCGGCTGCGCGGTCGGTTGCCCGTTCTGTGCCACCGGCGAGCTCGGCTTCGGCCGGGATCTCGATGCCGCGGAGATCGTGGACCAGGTCCGGTTCTGGGCGAGGCGCCTGGCCGGCTCGGGGCGGCACGTGACGAACGTGGTGTTCATGGGCATGGGCGAGCCGCTGCTCAACCTCGACGCCGTGCTGGCGGCGGCCGCCGCGCTGACCGATCCGGCGCGCTTCGGCCTCGGGGGCCGGCACGTGACCGTCAGCACGAGCGGCGTCACGCCCGGGATCGAGCGACTGACCGCGCTCCGGCCCTCGTGGACGCTGGCGGTGTCGCTCCACGCCGCGCGCCCGTCCCTTCGCGACGTGCTCGTGCCGCTCAACCGGCGCTACCCGGTCGAGGGCGTGATCGAGGCGGCCTCCGCCTACGCGGACGCCACCGGTCGCCGGGTCAGCTACGAGTACGTGATGATCGACGGCGTCAACGACACGCCGGCCGACGCCGCGGCGGCCGCGGCCCTGCTGCGGGGGCGGCTGGCACACGTGAACCTGATCCCCATGAAAGATCGGAA
>JAJYEB010000349.1 GCA_021790375.1 Chloroflexota bacterium
CCGCCCACGAGCGCGAACACCGCGGCGGCGACGTGCTCGGGCAGCACCTCGCGCTTCAGGAGCGTCCGCTGCGCGTAGAACTCGCCGAGCTTCTCCTCCGGCACCCCGTACACCGCGGCCCGCTCTGCGCCCCAGCCCCCGGCGAAGATCCCGGAGCCGCGCACCACCCCGTCGGGGTTCACGCCGTTGACGCGGATCCCGAACTGGCCGAGCTCGGCCGCGAGGAGCCGCACCTGGTGCGCCTGGTCGGCCTTTGCCGCGCCGTAGGCGACGTTGTTGGGACCGGCCACGAACGCGTTCTTGCTGACGATGTAGACGATGTCGCCGCCCAGGTGCTGCTCGATCATGATCCGGGCGGCCTCGCGAGAGACCAGGAAGGAGCCCCGGGCCATGACATCGTGCTGCAGGTCCCAGTCGTGGAGGCTGGTCTCGAGCAACGGCCGGGAGAGCGAGAGCCCCGCGTTGTTCACCACCAGGTCGAGGCCGCCGAACGCGCCCACCGCCGCCCGGATGGCTTCGCTGACCTGTGCCTCGTCGGTCACGTCGACCGTCACGGCGATCGCGGTGTCTGACCCGCCCAGCTCCCGTGCCACGGTGCGCGCGCGCTGCCCGTCGATGTCGGCGACGACCACGCAGGCGCCCTCCGCGGCCAACCGGTGTGCGATCGCCCGCCCGATCCCAGACCCGGCGCCGGTCACCAGCGCGATGCGCGTGGCGAGCGGCTTGGGCCTGGGCAGCCGCGCGAGCTTGGCCTCCTCGAGCGCCCAGTACTCGATGCGGAACTTCTCCGACTCGGGGATCGGCGCGTAGGTCGAGAGCGCCTCGGCGCCGCGCATGACGTTGATCGCGTTGACGTAGAACTCGCCCGCGACCCGGGCGGTCTGCTTGTTGGCCCCGAAGCTGAACATCCCGACGCCGGGCACCAGCACGATCGCCGGATCGGCGCCGCGCATGGGCGGGCTGCCCGGTTCCGCGTAGCGCTCGTAGTACGCGCGGTAGTCCTCGCGATACGCGGCGTGGAGTTCCCGCAGGCGGCCCACGACCTCCTCGATCGGCGCGGCCGCCGGCAGGTCGAGGAGCAGAGGGCGGACCTTCGTGCGCAGGAAGTGGTCCGGGCAGGACGTGCCGAGCGCCGCCAGCTGCGGCGCCTTCGCCCGGGAGAGGAACTCCAGCACCACGTCGCTGTCGGTGAAGTGCCCCACCTGGACCCGGTCGGTCGAGACCAGGCCGCGGATCGTCGGGAAGAGCGCCGCCGCCCGCACCCGGCGCTCCGCTTCGGGGAGGGGCTCGCGACCGGGGACCACGGGGCCGAACGGCTCGGCCCGGCCGTGCTCGTCGATGTACCGCTGCGCGGTCTGGATGATCTCCAGGGAACGGGCTTCGCACTCGTCCGAGGTGTCGCCCCAGGCCGTGATGCCGTGCCCGCCCAGGATCACGCCGATCACCCCGGGGCGCTCGCGCAGGATGGCCGCGGTGTCGAGCCCGAGCTGAAAGCCCGGCCGGCGCCACGGCACCCACGCGACCCGGTCGCCGAAGCACGCCGCGGTGAGGGCCTCGCCGTCGGCGGCCGTGGCGAAGGCGATCCCGGAATCCGGGTGGAGGTGGTCCACGTGCGGGGCGTCCACCAGCGCGTGCGAGGCGGTGTCGATGGACGGCGCGGCGCCCCCCCGGCCGTGCAGGCAGAAATCGAACGCGGCGACCATCTCGTCCTCGCGCTCCACCCCGGGGTAGACATCGACCAGCGCGCGGAGGCGGTCCATCCGCAGGACGGCCAGGCCGGCTTCCCTGAGCGTGCCCAGATCGCCGCCGGAGCCCTTGACCCACATGAGCTCGACGGGTTGCCCGGTGGAGGGATCGATGGCGGTGCCCTTGACCGAGGTGTTGCCACCCGCGTAGTTGGTGTTGCGGGGATCGGCGCCCAGGCGATGGGAGCGCTCCAGCAGCTCGCGAACCTGCGCGGGCGTTCCCTGCCCGCTGGCGTCCGCGCGTGGGTTCGTCATGGTGGTCAAGGGTCTGCCTCCAGCCCGTCGAGGTGCGCTTCTGTGCCGACGGCAGCACCGCGCACGCGCAGTGTCGGGACGAACCATAGCACGCACCCGCGCGCTTTTGAATGCTTTCGAATCATTGTGTTGACACCGCAGATTGCTGCCGGTATTGTCGCCCGACCGGAAGCCGCTCGTAATGAACCGCAGACCAGTTTCGCGCGGGGTGAGGTGTGGCGAAGACACAGGCCGCGGTCGCTGACGAGTTCGCGAGAGAGCGGCAGCATCGGATCGCGCGCGTCGTCGAGGAGCATGGGCGCGCCCGTGTCGCCGACCTCGCCGCGCAGTTCGGCGTGTCGGCGGTCACCATCCGCAAGGACCTGGCGCGCCTGGAGCGGGAGCATCGCGTGATCCGCGCCCACGGCGGGGCCGTGGCCGTGGGTCGCGCCCTCCCGGAAAGCGCGTTCGAGACCCGCGAGCGGCTGCAGCAGGACGAGAAGTCGTGGATCGCGACGGCGACCGTGGCGCTGATCCACGACGGCGAGGCGATCGTGCTCGACGCGAGCACCACGGCGCTGTACGTCGCGCGCGCCCTGAAGGAGCGGGGCGGCTGGACGCACCTGACGGTCGTCACGAACGGGCTGCGCATTGCCTCCGAGCTGGCCGGCTACCCGGGCGTGAGCGTGCTGATGCTGGGCGGATGGGTGCGCCACGAGGCGTTCTCGCTGGTGGGAGGGCTCGGCGACGGGATGTTCCGCCGCATCAACGTGCAGAAGGCCATCGTCGGCGC
>JAJYEB010000350.1 GCA_021790375.1 Chloroflexota bacterium
GGGTGACCCGCCGCTCATCGGCCCGTCGATGTCCGGTGTCGCTCACGTGGCCTGCTCCTTTCCGGGTCGGGCGCCCGTCCCGGGGCCGCGGCCCAGTGCCGAGAGGAATGCGTCGTCCTGCTCCGGCGTCCGCACCGTCACCCGCAGGAAGCCGCGCAGCGGCCCGGCTCCGAACCGGCGCGGCACGAGCCCGCGACGCAGCAGCCGCTCTGCTCCGGCGTCGGCCGCCTCCGGGCCGCCCAGGTCGAGGAGCAGGAAGTTGGCGACGCTCGGCAGCGCCCGCCAGCCCGCGTCCAGCAGCGCTCTGCGGAAGCGCTCGCGTTCTGCCACGAGCAGCCCAACGTTCGTGGCGGCGAACGAGGGGTCGGCCAGCGCGGCCGAGGCGATCGACGCCGACAGGGTCGCGATGCTGCCGGGCGGACGGACCGCCGAGAGGCGCGCCGTGAGCGCCGGCTCGGCCACGGCGTAGCCCACTCGGACCCCGGCCAGGCCGTATGCCTTGGACAGCGTGCGGACGACTACCAGTCGCGGGAACCGCCGCACCTCGGCCACCAGGCTCGTGCCCGCGAACTCCCGGTATGCCTCGTCGACCACCACGACGGGCCCGCCCGAGGGCAGGGCGGCCAGCCGCTCGAGCAGCGTCGCCAGGGTCGCCGGCGCCTCCACCGTGCCGGTCGGGTTGTTCGGGTCGCACAGCCAGGCGAGATCGGCACCGGCAGCCGCGCGGAGGAGGGCGCCCTCGTCGAGCGGGAACCCGTCGTCCGGACTGCCGCGGGGCACCTCCACCAGCGCGGCGCCGCGCTGTCGTGTCACCACCGGGTACATGCCGTAGCTCGGCGTGGCAACCACGGCCCGGGCTCCCGCGCGGAGGCAGCTCTTCGCCGCGAGGTCCAGGATCTCGTCCGCCCCCGCACCGACCGTGATCCACCCGGACGGGACCCCGGCGCGCGCCGCGATTGCCCTCGTCAACCGGGCGTAGGTCGCATCCGGGTACTCGTTGAGCCGGGCGTCCGCGGCGGCGGTCTCGATCCAGCCCGGCAGCGCGGGACCCGTTCGAGGGGAGGTGTTCGTGTCGAACCGGACCACCTGGGCCGGGTCCAGCCCGTAGGTGGCGGCAACCTCCGAATCGCTGGCCTCCCACTGGTACCCCGCCCCGCCGTCCTCCCCGGCCGGGGCGGCCGGGCCGGCGGCGCCCACGGCGCCAGCGCCCGAGGACCGCGTGGTCGTGGCATCCCCGCTCGCGGGGGCTGAGCTCATGGCGCCCATTCCTCCGGAGCGCGCTCCTCGAACCTGATCTCGACCGCGCGGCGGTGGGCGATCAGCCCCTCGGCCTCCGCGACCACCGCGACTGCCGGGGCAATGGAAGCGAGGCCGTCCCGGTCCACCACCTGCGCCTGCATCCAGTGCCCGAAATCCTCGACCGAGAGCGGCCCGTACGCGCGGGCCAGCCGGCCGGTGGGCAGCACGTGGTTCGACCCCGTCGCGTAGTCGCCGGCCGACTCCGGCGCATAGGCGCCGAGGAATACCGAACCGGCATGGTAAATCCGGGGGAGCAGGTCGACCGCCCCGTCGACGGCCACCGACAGGTGCTCGGGCGCGTACTCGTTCACGAAGGCCACCGCGTCGTCAAGCCCGCCGGCCACCACGACCAGCCCCGCCGACCCGAGCGAGGCAGCCAGGTACCGGAGTCGCGGCTGGAGCGGCAGCTGGCGATCGACCTCCGCCTGCACCGCGTCCGCGATCGCCTCGTCGGTGACCACCAGCACGGCCGCCGAGTCCGGGCCGTGCTCGGCCTGGCTCAGCAGGTCGGCCGCGACGTGGGCCGGATCGGCCGTCCCGTCCGCCAGCACCATCACCTCGGAGGGACCGGCCGGCATGTCGATCGCGACGTCGCCCAGCACCTCGAGCTTGGCCGCGGTGACCCACGCGTTGCCGGGACCCACGATGCGGTCGACGGCGCGCACGGTGGCGGTGCCGTGCGCCAGCGCGGCGATCGCCTGGGCGCCGCCCATCGCGTAGAACTCCTCCACGCCCAGCAGGCCGGCGGCGCCGAGCAGGACCGGCGACAGCGATCCGTCGCGGCCCGCGGGGCTTGCCACGGCCACCGCCCCCACCCCGGCGAGCCGGGCCGGGACGACGCCCATCAGCAGCGAGCTCGGGTAGGCGGCCTCCCCGCCGGGGACGTAGATCCCGACCCGGTCCAGCGGGCGCCAGACCCGCCCGACACGGATCCCGGGCGCGACGTCCACCCACTGCTCGCTTGGCGGGACCTGCACCCGGTGGAACGCCTCGATGTGGCGGGCCATCAGCTGCAGCGCCTCGCGGAGCCCGGGCTCGAGCGCCTCGGCGGCGGCTCGCAGCCGGTCGCCGGGGACACGGATGGGCGGCTGCGCCCCGGCCGGAGATCCGGGCGGGATCCCCTCCGTCCACGCACCGCCGTGCCGCTCGCCCAGTTCGCGCAGCGCGCCGTCGCCCCCGTACCGCACGGCCCGCACGATCGCCCGCGCGGCGTCCCGGACGTCCTCGCCGGTACCCGCCGACCGCCGGGAGAGCGCGCTGCGCTGTTCGGGCGCCAGGTCTCGCAGGAAGACGCGCCGGAGCGTGATCGGCGCAGCGGTGGGGGAGGGGCGGCCGGCCCCCGCGACCGATCCGCTCACCGGGGCATCCTTCTCACGGGATCAGGAGCTCGATGGGCAGCACGAGGATTCCGGACGCCCCCGCGCTGCGCAGTCGCCCGAGGAGCCCCCATACCTCGTCGGCGCCGACG
>JAJYEB010000351.1 GCA_021790375.1 Chloroflexota bacterium
GCGGTTGTGGAAGAGATCCCGTCGCGCGACCAGGATGCCGGGCGTGCCGGGGCCGCCGATGAACTTGTGGGCCGAGATGAACACGGCGTCCTTGTAGGCCAGCTCCCCGTTCGGCCCGTCGTCGCCGGTCATGCGGATCTCGACGTAGGGCGCCGCGGCCGCGTAGTCCCAGCAGGAGAGCGCGCCGTACCGGTGGAGCAGGATCGAGATGGCGCGCGTGTCGGAGATGATCCCGGTCACGTTCGACGCGGCGGAGAAGCTGCCGATGACCAGGGGGCGGCCGGCATGGGCGCGGAGCTCGCGCTCCAGCTGCTCTAGGTCGATGTGCCCGTCGTGGTCCTCGTGGACCGTCACGAGCTCGGCGATCGACTCGCGCCAGGGCAGCTCGTTCGAGTGGTGCTCGTACGGCCCGATCAGCACCACCGGCCGTTCCTCCGGCGGGATCGCGTCGCGAAGGTGGTACCGGTCGTCGAGGTCGGCGGGAATCCGCAGGTTCAGGACGTCGACCAGCCGGTTGACGGCCGCGGTGGACCCGGAGCCGCAGAACACCACCGCGTGTTCGTCGGTGCCCCCGACCGCGTCCCGGATGATCCGCCTGGCCTCCTCGCGGAAGCGCGTCGTCTGCAGGCCGGTGCCCGACGATTCGGAGTGCGTGTTCGCGTAGAGCGGCAGCACCGACTCGCGGATGTAATCCTCGAGGAAGGACAGCGAGCGGCCCGACGCGGTGTAGTCGGCGTAGGTGACGCGGCGGACGCCGAAGGGCCCGGAAACCGCCTCGTCGTCGCCGATCACCGAGGCGCGGATCGTCTCGATCAGCGACGCGGCGACGCCCCCGGGGTGCGCGTCCGCCGGGTGATCGCCCGCCGGGTCGTCGCCCCGCGCGAGATCCCCGGCGCCGGTCGGCCCGCCACCTCGCTCCCCGCCGCGGCGTTCGGCGCCGGACAGCTCCGCACGGAGCTCCGCGGCCATCGCCTCGACCGAGGCGGAGATCCGGTCCGCGTCCCGCAGGACCTCGGCCGGGTAGGTGCCCGCCGGCGCCCACACGAACATGCCGGCGCTGCGACCGGCGGCGATCCCCGGTGGCGTGTCCTCGACGACCAGGCACCGCTCCGCGGGGGCGCCGAGGGCCCCGGCGGCACGCCGGAACAGGTCGGGCGCGGGCTTGGGATGTGCGACCTGCTCCGCGCTGAAGATCCGGCCATCGAAGCGGCCGAGCAGCCCGGTGGCCCGCAGCGACGCCTCGACCCGCGCCCTGGAGCCGTTCGACGCGACGCAGTAGGGGATGCCCGCCCCGTCCAGGAAGTCGAGCAGCGCCGGGACTCCGGGACACGGCGCGAGCTCGCGCGCGAAGGCCGCCGCCAGCCGCTCCGCGTAGACCGCCTCGAACGACGCGGGGAGAGAGCGCCCGGCGCGCCCCTCGATCACGGTGCGGACGCGGGCGACCGTGCCCCCCGTGAAGTCCCGCCGGCATTCCGCCGGCGTGGCCGACACCCCGAAATCGCCGAGGACGGCGGCGAGCGTGGCGCTCGACAGGCCCTCGCTGTCCACCAGCACGCCGTCGTTGTCGAAGATCACGAGCTCGATCGCGGGAAGGGGCATCCGCGGTGCACGGCCAGTCGCGGGGGCCAGGTCGTCGGTGGCGGGGGCCAGGTCGTCGGTGGCGGGCGCCGGGGCGTCGGTCACGGGCATTGGGGCGTCGGTCACGGGCATCGGGGCGTCGGTCACGGGCGTCGGCAGGAGTGGATCGCGAGGCTCACGGCGGGGTTCCTCCGCATGACGGGCCGGCCCTTGCCGTTCCCCGGGTATGGTGCCACTCCCGGACCGGGGGGACACGGCGTGCCCGGTGGGGTAGCCTGCGGTGCGTGAGCGACAGGACGAGCGCCGGGATCCTGCTCTACCGGGAACGTGCGGGTCGGCTCGAAGTCCTGCTCGCGCATCCCGGCGGACCGTTCCACGCGACGAAGGACCTCGGCGACTGGTCGATCCCGAAGGGAGAGCCCTCCGAGGGCGAGGACCTGTTGCCCGCGGCAGTGCGTGAGTTCCGGGAGGAGACCGGTACCCCGGTCCCCGATCCTCCGTTCATCCCGCTGGGCTCGACCCGCCAGAAGGGCGGCAAGGTCGTCACGGCCTGGGCGGCCGCAGGCGACCTTGACCCGGCCGCGGCCCGCAGCAACGAGTTCGCGCTCGAATGGCCGCCGGGATCGGGCCGCGAGCAGTCGTTCCCCGAGATCGACCGCGTCGCCTGGTTCGAGACCGGGGAGGCCCGCCTGCGGATCAAGGCGGCCCAGCAGGTCTTCATCGACCGGCTGGAAGAGGCTCTCGCGGCGTCCTGATCGACGGCGGACCGGCCTGGCGGCAGCGGGTCGGCGGTTGGACGGCGCGGTCGGCGGAAAGACGGCGCGGTCGGGGGCGATGCCGCGACGGGCCCTCGGGCCCCCGGGGTTCCTCCCGGCTATGGCGCCGGCGACGGCGGCACGGAGGACGTGCCAGCCGGGGGTGCGGTCGACGCCGCGACTGCCGGCTCCGCCGACGGGCCCGGCGGTACCAGGGTCGACGACCCGGGCAAAGGCGAAGGCGAAGGCGCGAGCGACGGCGCGGACGAGGGTGGCGGGAGTGGCTTCGGCAGCGCCGAAGCCACCAGCTGCGCGTACGCCTGCGCCCCCGCAGGGCGAAGATGGATGCCGTCGTCCCAGAAGTACTCGGGATGCCGATCCCCGGCGTCGTGCCAGTCGACCACCGAGACGTT
>JAJYEB010000352.1 GCA_021790375.1 Chloroflexota bacterium
GCGAACAGCACCGCGTAGAGCAGGAAACCCAGCACGAAGTAGACCGAGAAGACGAGCAGGATGCCCGGCGTGAGCCCCTGCGGAAGGCCGAGCCCACCGGCGTTGCCGAGCACGATCGAGGCGACCTGGCCCTCGAGCAGCAGCGCCACGAGCGCCGCCGCGAGCACCGCGATGTACTGCATCAGCGCCGCCGCGCCCACCCCCAGCACCTTGCCGGCGAGCAGCTGGAACGGCGATGCGGCCGCCAGGATGATCTCCATGACCCGGTTGCTCTTCTCCTCGACGACGCTCATGGCCACCCAGGTGCCGTAGATGACCACGGCCATGAAGAGGAAGAGGACCAGGCCGAAGGTGACCGCAAAGCCGCTGACCTCCTCGGTCACGGCGTCGGACCCCGATACCGGCTGCGTCGGGTCGGGTGATCGGATCGTGACCTCGGGCGGGGCGAAGAGCCGCGACTGCTCAGACCCCGACAGTCCCGCCCGCCCCAGCCGGTCGCCGATCGCGATCGACGCGGCCGCCTGGCGGATCAGTTGGGCCGTCCGGCTGCTGCCCGGGTCGTTGGCGTAGATCGTGAAGACGGGGTCCCCGGCCGTATCGCGCTCGATGTCGACCAGCACGTTCAGCTTGCCGTCGAGCACCCGCTGCCTGGCGGCCGCCAGGTCGGTGGCGGACTCCACCGTGTAGTCCTTCCTGGCACCGTCCGCGGTCGTGCCGCCGGTCTGGGTCGTGCCCGGCTGCGCGTTGAGCAGGGCGTCGAGCGTGGCGACCGGGTTGCCGCGCAGATCGGACGCGCCCACGTACACGGCCACGGTCTGCGTCGTGTTGCGGTCGATGTAGCCGATGACCACCGGGGCGAGCCCCATCGCGATTGCCGCCAGGACCAGGAACAGGGTCGAGATGATGAACCCGCGGGTACCTGTGCGGGTCACGAACTCGCGGCGCGCGACGGCGACCACGTTCCCGGCATCCGCCGACCATCCGGCGCTCATCGGGCAGGCTCCTCGGGGACCGCGGCCAGGGTGCGTTCGTCGGCAGTCGTGATCCCCACCCGTTCGATGAAGATGTCCTCGATGGACGGATCCGCGATCTCGAAGCGCGTGACGTAGGCCCGGCGAGCGATGGCGGCCTGCAGGATGGCCTCAGGGTCGCCCCCGTCGCGCACCTCGAGCTCGTGGTAGTCGAGCCCGGAGCGGGTGATCCGGACGCCCGGCAAGGCGTCGAGCCAGGCGAGATCGGGATCCCCTGCCACGCCCAGGCGGACGACGCGCCGGCCGGCCTGCCGCCTGACGTCCCGGACCGCCCCGCCGACCACCAGGCGTCCCCGGTCGATGATCGCGATGGTGTCGCAGAGCTCCTCGACCTGTTCCATCTGGTGGGTGCTGAACACGATCGCCTTCCCCCGTGCGCGCATCTCCAGGAACGCATCCTTGAGCAACGCCACGTTGATGGGATCCAGGCCGGAGAACGGCTCGTCCATCAGCAGGACATCGGGGTCATGCAGGATCCCGGCGATGAACTGGACCTTCTGCTGGTTGCCCTTGCTGAGCTGCTCGGCACGGCGGTCGGCGTATTCCGGGACGCGGAACCGGGCCAGCCAGTGCCGGGCCCGCCGCACGGCATCGGCGCGGGACACGCCGTACAGGGAACCGAAGAAGACGAGCTGGTCGAGGACCTTCATGCGCGGGTACAGCCCGCGATCCTCCGGCAGGTAGCCCCAGGTGCGCCTCGGGGCCTGCGCAGCGGCTCCTCCGTCCCAGGTGACCGAACCCTCGTCCGCGTGAAAGATGTCCAGGACGATCCGCATGGTGGTGGTCTTGCCGGCACCGTTCGGACCGAGGAAGCCGAAGACCTGGCCGGGCTCCACCGAGAACCCGATCCCGTCGAGCGCCTGGACCTCCCCGAATCGCTTGCGGAGCCCCTCGACGACGAGGGCCACGTGCGCCTCCCAAGGCTCGTGGCGGACAGGGCGGGTCCGCCGGCCGCAGCCCGGATATGGTCGGCGCGCGATCGCCCCGCGGCCAGAGCCGAAGCGCCCCGGGACGACGGCCAACGGGCCTGCCCTCGGGCCCCGGCAGATCGTCCCCGTCCCAGCCGCCGAAGGTACCCCCGCGCGGCGCTGCGGCCGGGTGTCCTATCCTTGGCCCGTGGTCCTGTACCGCCTCCAGCACGTCCCGGATCTGCAGTCGCCGGCCCTGGTCGTCGCGCTCGACGGGTGGGTCGACGCCGGCTCGGCCGCGACGACCGCCGCCGCTCAGATCGCCGGTGGTGGCGATGTGGTCGCCACGTTCGACGCCGACGCGCTGTTCGACTACCGCGCCCGGCGTCCGACGCTCGAGATCGAGGACGGCCGCCCCAGCCAGCTCACCTGGCCCGAGCTCGTCGTGAGATACACCCGGATCGGCGAGCGCGACGTGCTCGTGCTGGCCGGGCCCGAGCCCGACTACCGGTGGCACGAGCTGTGCGACGCCGCCGTGGACCTCGCGCGGCGCCTCGGGGTCTCCGAGTGGATCAGCATCGGCGCGATCCCGGGAGCAGTCCCCCACACGCGCCCGGTGCCCGTGATGGGCACGGCGTCGAAGCCGGAGCTGCTGCGCGGCGGCGTGGAGCCGGGTCCCGAGGGGATCCTGCGGGTGCCCGCCGCGGCGCTGTCCGTGCTCGACATCGCGATCAGTGCCGCGGGGATCCCCGCGGTGGGCTACTTCGCCCAGGTGCCCCACTACGTGACCGGGCCTGCCCCC
>JAJYEB010000353.1 GCA_021790375.1 Chloroflexota bacterium
TGGTGCTGGTCACGCACGACGCGCAGGCGGGCGCCTACGCCGACCGGGTGCTGTTCCTGCGGGACGGGCGCATCCTCGACGAGATCGGGCTGGGACGCCGCACGGAACACCCGGCGCGGCCCCTGATCGAGCGGCTCGCGCTGCTGGGCCAGTAGCCGCCGATGCGCGATCCGCGAGGGCTGGGCTGGCGGGCACTCCGGCGCCGGCCGCTGCGCACGACACTCACGGTGGCGGGCATCGCGATCGGCGTGGCGCTCGTCTTCGCCGCGCTGTCGGTGGACGCGGCGGCCTCCAGCGGTGCCGCCGGCTACGCCCGGGAGATCTCCGGCCGGACAGACCTGGTCGTGCGGGCGTTCGGGGAAGGGACCCTGTCGCCGGCAAGCCTCGCGGCCGTTTCCGGCACGCCGGGCGTGATCCAGGCCTCGCCACAGGTGCGGCGCCCGACGTTCGCCTCCGACCAGGGCCGGTCGCTCGGCGCGGAGACGCTGGTGGGCGTGGATCCCGCGGCCGACCGAGCCCTGCACGATGAAGCGCTGACGGCCGGTGTCCCGCTCTCGAGCGGCGATCCGGCCGGCGCCCTCGTCCCCGCCACGTGGGCGGCGGACCACGGCCTCGCGGTGGGCTCGCGGCTGACGCTGGTCGGCGGCGGTGGCGAGCACACCTTCACCGTGCGCGGCCTGCTCGCCGCGTCGGGGCCGGCGCTGGCCGACGACGGCCGCCTCGCGTACGTCACCATCGACGCCGCGAGATCTCTCTTCGCGCTCGACGCCGGGGCGGCCGACCTGGTCGAGGTCCGGGTGGATCCCGCGGTCGGGGTCGCCGAGGTCGAGACGCGCCTGGAGAGTCGCCTGACCACGCAGCCGTACCTGCTCTCGACGGCGGCGGACGAGGCGGCCGCGCTCGGTGGAGCGACCCGCGACGTCGGGTCCGGCCTGCTGCTCGTGGCGGCGATCGTGCTGTTCGTCGGTGCCCTGCTCGTGGCCGACGCGCTCGCGATGTCCGTCGCCGAGCGCACGCGCGAGGTGGGTCTGCTCCGGTCGGCCGGGGCGACGCGCGGCCAGGTGCACCGCATGGTCCTGGAGGAGGCGCTGTGGCTCGGGATCGGCGGTGCCGTCCTGGGGATCGTGCTGGGAGCCGTGGCCGCAGTCGTGCTGGGCGCCCTCGTGGGGTCGCTCACGGGCGCCCCGATCGGAAGCGCCGTCCTCGACCCGGGCGCGCTGGCGGTCGCGGTCCTGCTCGGCCTGCTGGTCACCCTTGCCGCGGCCCTCGAACCTGCGTGGCGCGCCGGCCGGGTGCCTCCGATCGAGGCGCTGCGCCGGGGGCCCGCGCTCGCCGCACCGGCACCACGGCTGTTGCGGCTGGCCGTCGCCGGGGCCGCGGCCACGCTGGTCGGGCTGGTCGTGCTGGTCGCGGGTGGCTGGGCCGGCGACGGCGTGGCTGCGTCCGCCCCGGGATCCGGGCCGCTCGATCCCCAGGCCTTGGCCGCGGCCGGGGGAGCGCTGGGAATCCTGGTGCTGGTGCTCGTCGCCGGCCTGGTCGCACCGCTCGTGCTGCGCATCGCGGGCGGGCTGGTGGCGCTCCTCGCGCTGCCGTTCCGGCGCTCCGTGCGTGCCGAGGTGCGCCTGGCACGCGGGGCGGTCTCCCACGATCCCGGGCGGATCGCCGTGTCCCTGGCCGCGCTCACCGTGGGACTCGCGCTCGTGGTCGCGCTCGCGGGCGTGGCGGAGGGCACTCGCCGTGCCGGTGAGGCCTGGCTGTCCGACGTCGCCCCGGCCGACCTGGTCGTGGAGGCCATCGCACCGGTTCCGGTCGACTTCGGCGGCGACCTGGCCTCGGTGCCGGGTGTCGGGTCCGTGACGCCGATCAGGCTCTTCGACGTCGCGATCGCGGGACGGCAGGCTTCGGCGATGGCGGTGGACCCGCGCGGGTACGACGCGCTGGGCGCGCTGACGGTCGAGGGCGGCGACCGGCAGGCGGCGTTCGCGGCGCTGCAGGCGGGAGGGGCGGTGCTCGTGCCCCGCTCGGTGGCGGATCGCTTCGGGCTGCGCACCGGCGACCCGCTGAGCCTGCGGACCGCGCAGGGCGTCGCGCAGGTGCGGGTGGCGGCGATCATCGCGCACAGCCTGCCCGGGTCCAGCGGCGAATCGGTGGTGGTGTCGCAGTCGGACGCCGTCCGCTCGCTGGGGATCGCCGGCGCGTCCATGTTCCTCGTGAAAGCGGCACCGGGCGCGATGCCGGGGCTCGACGGCAGGCTGTCGGCCCTCGCGGCACAGTACGCGATGTCGGTGGTGCGCCCCTCGGCGGTGGGCGGGGCGATCACGGGGGCGCTCGACCGGACCTTCGGGCTGCTGGATCTGCTGGCGCTCGCGGCGGTGTTGGTGGCCGTCCTCTGCATCCTCGACGTCCTCGCGATGGACGTTGCCCAGCGGGTCGGGGAGCTGGGGATCCTGCGGGCCGCCGGCCTCACCAGGCGGCAGGCCTGGCGGTCGGTGGTGCTGGAGGCGGGCGTCCTGGGGCTGGCTGGGGCGCTGCTGGGGATCGCGGTCGGCGTCGTGGTGTCGGTCGCCGTGCTCGTGCTGGGCGGGACGTCCGGGTTCCACGCCTCGCTCGGCGTGCCGTGGAGTGCGATCGCCCTCGCGCTGGTGCTGGGCGTCGGTGGATCGGTGCTGGCGGCCGCCTACCCGGCCCGCCTCGCGTCCCGGGTCGAGATCGCCCGGGCGCTCCGCGTCGAATGAG
>JAJYEB010000354.1 GCA_021790375.1 Chloroflexota bacterium
ATTCGCACCGATACGAGATACTGACCCCTGATGGACGACCTCTACCGCGCCGAGATCCTCGAGCACTACCGCCACCCCCACAACTTCGGGACGCTGGAGCATCCCGACGTGGTGCAGGAGGGGTCGAACCCCCTGTGCGGCGATCGGCTGACCCTCATGCTCGACGTGGACGAGCACGGAGTCGTGGACGAGGTGGCCTTCACCGGACGCGGCTGCGCGATCAGCCAGGCCTCCGCGTCGATGCTGACCGACCGGATCCGCGGCCTGCCGCTCGCGGAGGTCGCGAAGATCGGCCGGCAGGACGTGCTCGACGAGCTGGGCATCGAGATCAGCCCGGCGCGCCTGAAGTGCGCGCTGCTGTCGGTGGACACGCTGCGGCGCGCGCTCGAGGACCGGGTCGCGTGGCAGGCCGAAACGGAGGAGGAGCCGGCGTGATGCGCGTGTCGTCGCCGGCTGCTCGCTCGGGCCGCTGCAGGTGTCGACGGCCGGCGTAAGTCGCCGGCGTCCTTCCCGCGAGAACGCGTCCCAGCGCCGCCCGCAACGGCGGCCATCTCTCCGTCCCCTGGAGTCCGTCCCATGCCGAAGACATTCAACGAGCTGATGCGCGAGGCCCGGGCCGCTGCGCGCGAGGTGTGGCCCGACGAGGCCGCCCGGCTGGTCCAGTCGGGTGCCAGGCTGGTGGACGTCCGCGAGCAGGACGAGTGGGAGCAGGGGCACATCCCCGGCGCCCTCCACCTCGCCAGGAGCTATCTCGAGCAGGAGATCGAGGCGGCGGTCCCCGACCGGACCACGCCGCTGGTCCTGTACTGCGCGGGCGGGGTCCGCTCGCTGCTGGCCGCGCGCGAGCTGCGCGAGATGGGCTACGCCGAGCCGATCTCGCTGGCCGGCGGCTTCCAGCTGTGGAAGTCGGAAGGCCGACCCTGGACGCAGCCGAAGGTGCTGACGCTCGAGCAGAAGCGGCGCTACAGCCGCCACCTGCTGATCCCCGAGGTGGGCGCCGAGGGGCAGGCGAAGCTGCTCGACTCCCGCGTGCTGTTCATCGGCGCGGGCGGGCTGGGCTCGTCGGCCATGCTCTATCTCGCCGCCGCGGGGGTCGGGACGATCGGGATCGTCGACTTCGACGTGGTCGACCTGAGCAACCTCCAGCGCCAGGTGGTCCACACCACCGACCGGGTCGGGCAGAAGAAGACGGAGTCGGCCGCCGAGAGCATCCGCGCGCTCAACCCGGGCGTGGAGGTGGTCGCCTACGACGAGATGCTGGCCGAGGACAACGTGGCCCGGATCATCGAGGGCTACGACGTCATCCTGGACGGCACCGACACGTTCGAGACGCGCTACACGCTGAACGACGCGGCGGTCCGCGCGGGCATCCCGGTGGTGCACGCCAGCGTGTTCCGCTTCGAGGGACAGCTCACGGTCTTCCAGCCGTACGCCGGCCCCTGCTACCGCTGCCTGTATCCGACCGCGCCGCCGCCGGAACTGGCGCCCGGCTGCTCGGTGGCGGGCGTGCTGGGCGTGGTCCCCGGCACGCTCGGCCTGCTGCAGGCGACCGAGGCGCTGAAGCTGCTGCTCGGCATCGGTGACGCGCTGGTGGGCCGGCTGCTCATCTACGACGCGCTCGACATGTCGTTCCAGGAGCTGAAGCTCCGCCGCGACCCGCACTGCCCGGCGTGCGGAGACGGCGCCGCTGAAGCGGCCCAGGCGCCGGCAGGCACGAGCGTGCCACAGGCGCAACCGCTCGCGATCGCGCAGCCACTGCAGGCCACGAGGAGCACGGAATCCAGATGAGCAAGGTTCGCATCCCCCCGGTCCTGCGGGCGCAGGCGGAGGGCAACAAGCAGGTCGAGGTCGACGGGTCGACCGTGGGCGACGTGGTCCGCGGGCTGGTCGAGCGCTTCCCCGGGCTCGGGGACCAGCTGTTCGGCGCCGACGGGACGCTCAACCGGTTCGTCAATGTCTACCTGAACGACCAGGACATCCGCTATCTGCAGGAGCTCGGCACGCCGGTCTCCGCGGCCGACACGGTCGTGATCCTGCCGGCGATGGCAGGGGGCGCATAGGGCCATGGCGTCGCACCGGGTCGCGGACGCCACCGCGATCCCGTCGTGGGCCGAGGTCGAGCGCCTGCGGCCGCACCCGCACGAGGGCACCGGGCCCCACGGCGGGCGTTTCCCGTCGATCGTCGACGCGATCGGGCACACGCCGCTGGTCGAGATCCCGCGGATGTGCCCGAACGAGAACGTCCGCCTCTACGCCAAGCTCGAGTTCATGAACCCGACCGGGTCCGTGAAGGATCGCGTGGCGAAGTACCTGATCGAGGACCTGGAACGTCGCGGGGCCCTCCGCCCCGACTCGATCATCATCGAGCCCACCAGCGGCAACACGGGCATCGCGCTGGCCATGATCGCCCGCCGCAAGGGCTACCGGATCGCGGTGGTGATGCCCGACAACGTCACCAACGAGCGGCGGCAGCTGCTCGCGCTGTTCGGGGCCGAGATCATCGACTCGCCGGGCGACAAGGGGTCGAACGGGGCGGTGGAGCTGGCCAAGTACCTCGTGTCGCGCGACGATCGGTTCGTGATGCCGTACCAGTACGGCAACCCGGCCAACCCGCTGGCGCACTACGAGGGCACGGCCGAGGAGATCATCGCGGACTGCCCCGAGGTGGACGTGTTCATCGCCGGGCTCGGGACCGGTGGCACGCTGACCGGCGTGGGTCGCCGCC
>JAJYEB010000355.1:0-963 GCA_021790375.1 Chloroflexota bacterium
ACCAGGCGGCTGTGGCGCGCCGCGACTCCATTCACAACGCGCACCCTATCACCCGCCACCAAACCGGGGCCGGCAGCGGCCCGCGCGGTACCATGCAGCGCGCGGGCATCCGGCCCGCGCCTCCGATCGAAGGAACGGGTGATGGATCGTCTCGCGCGTCCCGTCGGCCTCGGGCTCGCAGCCCGCGGCGAGGTGGACGAGGTCGTCTCGTGGAGTGCCCGGGCCCGGGCGGCCGGTCTCGACTCCGTGTGGGTCCACGACAGCTACTTCGAGCGCGATGCGGTCACCTTCGTGAGCGCGATCGCCTCCGAACTCGGCGCCGACGAGACGCCCGACGGCTTCCGGATCGCGCTCGGCGCCGTCAACCCGTACACGCGCCACCCGGTGGTCCTGGCCATGACGGGTTCCGCGCTCGACGAGATGGCGCCCGGGCGCATCGTCATGGGGATCGGCACCGGGCTGCCGCTGCGCCTGCGCCAGATGGGCATCCCCTACGCGCTCGACGAGGCGGTCGACCGGGTGAGCACGGCCATGGACCAGGTCCGGGCGCTCTGGGCCGGTGAACGGCTTCCCTCGGCCACGCCGGGGCTGCCGCCCATCCAGCCGATGTTCGAGCCGCCGCACCGGATCCCGCTGGTGATCGCGGCGTACCGGAAGGAGCTCGTCGCGCTGGCTGGACGGAAGGCCGACGGCTACCTGGCGCGGCCCGCCGAGTCGATCCCCTCCCTGCGCGGGATCATCGACCGGCTGCGGGCGTCGGCCGGGGAGGCCGGGCGCGACCCCGCCTCGGTCGAGTCGGCCGGCTACCTGCTCTCGCTGGTGGACCGGACGCGGCGGGAGGCGCTCAACCGCGCCAAGCGCGAGCCGTTCGTGATCTATATGCTCTCGGTGCTGAGCGACATCTCGCTCGCCCGGGCCGGCTTCGAACGGGAGCTGCGGGACCGGGTCGCGGCGGCCTGGCGC
>JAJYEB010000355.1:973-2715 GCA_021790375.1 Chloroflexota bacterium
GCCTGGCGCGCCGAGGACTACCACGAGGCCTCGAAGCTCATCCCGGACGAGCTGCTCGACGCGTTCATGCTGTGCGGCACCCGGGAGGACGTGGCCGCGAAGGCCATGGCGTTCCACGCCGAATCGGACCTGGACCTCCCGCTGCTGCAGCCGGTGGTCCAGGAGGAACGGCAGATCGCCGAGCTGATCGCGGCGGCCGGCCTCTACGCCGCGCTGCCGGAGCCGGCCTCGTCGCGTGTCGCGTCTCCCCTCGCCGCCGGTATCACCGTGGACGGTCGCGCGGCGGCGGCCGCCACGCCGACCGAGGGCGTGACGGGACCCGTCGCAGCCGGGCCGGGCGCAGCCGGGGGAACCCCCGGCGATGCTCCCGGGGTCGGGCCGGACGGATCGGCGCGCGGCCCGGACGGATCGGCCGGCAGGCCGGCAGGTGGCCTGGCCGGCGACCGGCGGCTCGGCTTCGGTCCCTGGCTGTGGCGTCGCCTGGGAGCGACCTGGGAGATCCTGCGACCGTTCGCCTACACGGCCTCGGCGATCCCGGTGGCGGCCGGCGGGGCGCTGGCCTTCGTCGACGGGCGATTCGACCCGCTGCTGTTCCTCCTGGCGCTGGCGGGCGGCATGCTGCTCCACTCCGGCACGAACATCGTCAACGAGATCTACGACGTCCGGCAGGGCATCGACACGATCACCTCGCCGCGCGCCAGCCACGCCATCGTGAAGGGCAGGGTCACCGAACGCGGCGCGTACGCGCTCGCGATGGTGGCGTTTGCGCTCGCCACGCTGCTCGGCATCGGGCTGATCGCCGCGCGGGGCCTCCCGATCGCGGTGCTCGGCGTGCTGGGCCTCGCGGCGGGGTACTTCTACACGGCCCCGCCGTTCCAGTACAAGTACCGGGCGCTCGGCGTGCCGCTCGTGTTCGTGCTCATGGGACCGATCATGACGGTGGGCGGTTACTTCGCCGCCTCCGGGACCTGGTCGATCAACGCGCTGGTG
Organism: Chloroflexota bacterium; assembly: GCA_021790375.1. Taxonomy (GTDB): domain Bacteria; phylum Chloroflexota; class Limnocylindria; order Limnocylindrales; family CSP1-4; genus JAJYNJ01. The sequence continues at coordinate 1,964 of JAJYEB010000355.1, forward strand.
CTGTCGATCCCCGTGGGGTGCCTGGTCGCCGCGATCCTGCACGGCAACGAGTGGCGCGACATCAGCGAGGACACCCGCGCGGGGATCGTCACGCTGTCGTCCCGGATCGGCAAGGAGTTCGCGCACTACGCGTACCTGGGGCTGATCCTCGGCGCCTACATGACGCTCTCGATGGCGGTGGCACTGCACCTGATCCCCATCGGTGCCCTGCTCGCGATCCTGTCGCTGCCGTTCCTGGCGCAGGTGCTCCGCTCGGCCGAGCTGGGCGCCACCGGCCAGGCGCGGGCGATCGCGATGATCGATCTGCAGACCGCCCGGCTGCACCTGGCGTTCGGTGCCCTGCTAGTGATCGGGGTCGTGATCAGCGTCTACCTGCGCTGACCCCCGCGGCGGCCGGCGTCGACACGACGATAATCATCCGGTCGCACGGAGGTGGTGGTCATGGGTCGCACGGTCGGTCGGGGCTCCCGGCTGCTTCGCGACATGACCCGCCGGCGCAGGGCGCGGGGGATCGCCCGCACGTCCGCGTCCGCGGCCGCGGCGCTGGTCGAGGAGACGCTCCGCCTGCGAGCCGAGGTCGAGTCGCTCGCGGCGAGGCTCGGGCCGGCCCTGGAGGATGCCCGGCACGCGGTCTCCGATGCGGAGGAACGGCTGCGGCCGGCGGTGGGCGACGCGCGCCAGGCGGCGGGCGACGCCCGCCGGGCAGCGGGCGACGCGCGCCAGGCGGCGGGTGTGGCGCGCCAAGCGGCCAT
>JAJYEB010000356.1 GCA_021790375.1 Chloroflexota bacterium
CTACCTGGGTGTCAGCCGCGAGAACACGCGCTACCTCACCGGCTTCGCACTCGCCGAGGGCGAGGAGAAGGTGGCCGGGGACTCCGGCCGGTTCATGGTCTCGGGCGACGACGTGGTGGTGCTCGCCGACACCCGGTACCTGGAGCAGGCCGGCGAGGAATGCCCCGGCGCCCGCGTCGAGGAGTCCTACTACGACCTGCCCGAGCGCTGGCCGGGCATCCTGGCCCGGCTGCGGGGCCGTGACGGCGGCCCCCTGCGTCGCGTGGCGGTCGAGGCGAACCTGGTCAGCCAGGCACTCTGGACGCGGCTCCGCGCCGCCGCTCCCCAGGTCGAGCTCGTGGCAGCGGACGGATGGGTCGAGGAGCTGCGCGCGGTCAAGGAGCCGGCCGAGCTGGAGCGCGTCGCCGCGGCATGCGCGGTGGCGGACGCCGCCCTCGAGCGACTGCTGCCGGCGATCCACCCCGGTGTCCCGGAGCGCGACCTCGCGCTCCAGCTCGAGTGGGAGATGCGGACCAGCGGGGCCGAGGCGCTGGCGTTCGACGTGACCTGCCTCTCGGGACCGCGGGCCGCGCTCCCGCACGGCTCGCCCGGAGAGCGGCGGGTCACGGTCGGGGAGGTGCTGCTGTTCGACTTCGGGGCCCAGGTGGCGGGCTACCGCAGCGACATGACGCGGACGCTGTTCGTGGGGGCGCCGGCCGCCCGGGACCTCGAGCTGTACCGGCTCGTGGCCATGGCGCAGGAAGCGGCGTTCGGCGCGCTGGAGCGCGCTGCCCATGCGCACACCGCGCCAACGGGGGTGGAGATCGACGCCGCGGCCCGCGAGGTGATCGCCGCGGCGGGTCACGGCGAGCATTTCGGCCACGGGCTGGGGCACGGGATCGGGCTCGCCACCCACGAGGTCCCCTCGCTCAGCCGGCGGGCCGCCCCGGCGCCGCTGCCCTGGCCGACGGTCTTCTCGATCGAGCCGGGGATCTACCTGCCGGGGCAGACCGGGATCCGGATCGAGGACCTCGTGACGTTCGACGCCGGGACGGGGCGCGTCGAGCGGCTCACCGCCTTCCCGCGCGAGGTGACGGTCGTCGGGGCGTAGCCCTGGGCGGATCTTCGTCGGGGCGTAGCCCGGGGCGGACCTCCCGCCGACGCCGGCGGGCAGGCCCCCGCACATTCCTCCGTCGTTCGGGAGGCGCGGCCGGCCGGGTACAATTCGTGCACGCACCGACATGTCCCGGGCCGCCCCCTGCGGCCGCCCACCGACAGGAGTCACCCCGACCATGGTCTCGACCGGCGACCTGCGCAAGGGGATCGTCATCGAGCTCGACGGCGAGCTCTGGCAGATCCTGGACTATCACCACATCAAGATGGGCCGCGGATCCGCGCAGGTTCGCATCAAGCTCAAGAACGTGAAGCGTGGCCAGACCGTCGAGCGGTCGTTCCAGGCCGGCGACAAGTGGCCGCGGGCCCACCTCGACCGCCGACAGGTCCAGTTCCTCTACCGTGACGGCAACGACTTCCATTTCATGGACACCGACTCGTTCGACCAGTTCACTCTGGCCGCCGAGCAGCTCGGGGATGCCGTCTCGTACCTGCAGGACGGCATGCTGCTCGACCGCACCAGCTACGAGGGCGAGACGATCGGCGTCGAGCTGCCGATCACGGTCGACATGGTGGTGACCGAGACGGAGCCGGGCTTCGCCGGCGACACCGCCACCGGCGCGCGCAAGGCCGCGACCACCGGGACCGGCCTGACGGTGCAGGTGCCCCTCTTCGTCGGCGAGGGGGACACCATCCGCATCGACACCCGCACCGGCGAGTACCTGACCCGGGTGTGACCGGCGGGTACCCGGCAGTGCTCGCCGATCGCCGGGAGGGAGAGCCCCACCGATGAGCGACGAGCGCCCCTGGGAACGCTGGCTCAGGCGCGATCCCGCGGCCACCGAGGGACCGCCAGATCCGGAGCCGCCGCCATGGGGCGAGGGCGGTGCGCCCGCGACGCGACCACCCGCGCCGCAGCCCTCCTCGACGCGCACCTCCGCGGCAGCGGCGCCCTCCACGTCGCGCATCTGGACGGTGGGCGATGTCACCCGCGCCGTTCGCGAGGTGCTGCGCGCCGAACCGGCGTTCCGCGACCTGTGGGTCGAGGGCGAGGTGGGCCAGGTGACGATCAGCGCGGCGGGGCACTGCTACTTCGCGCTCCGCGACGGCCGTGCGCAGCTCGCCTGCGTCTTCTTCCGCGCCCAGCGCACGGCCAGCCCGTTCGAGCCGCGCACGGGGCTGCGGGTCGTGGTCCACGGGCGCCTGGACGTCTACGACGCGGCCGGCACGTACCAGCTCTACGTGGAGTCGCTGCAGCCGGCCGGCTTCGGCGACCTGGCCCTGCGGTTCGAGGCCCTCAAGGCGAAGCTGGCGGCCGAGGGGCTGTTCGACCCCGCCCGCCGCCGGGTCCTGCCGGCGTCGCCCCGCCTCATCGGGGTCGCGACCAGCGCGTCCGGCGCGGTCCTGCACGACATCCTCCACGTGCTCCGCCGCCGCTGGCCGATGGTCCGCGTGGTGCTGTCGCCCTGCCTGGTGCAGGGAGATGCTGCGCCGGGGACCATCGTGACGGCGCTGGACCGCCTCGCCCGCTGGGTGGACCCGGTCACCGGCGCGCCGCCCGACGTGCTGATCCTTGCCCGGGGCGGCGGGTCGCTCCAGGACCTCTGGGCGTTCAAC
>JAJYEB010000357.1 GCA_021790375.1 Chloroflexota bacterium
GAGCGAGAGGAGGCCACCGATGCACACCAGGATCAGGCTGCTCGCCGTCCCGCTGGCAGCCGTGCTGCTCGCGGCTTGCGGCGCGGGTGCCACCACGGCGCCCAGGATCGGGCCGGCCAGCAATGCGGTGCCCTCCGCGACAGCCGCGCAGCCGGCCGCGCCGAGTGCTGCCGCGAGCGCGGCCGCCAGCCCCGCGGCAGTCGCGAGCGCCCCCGCGTCGGCGGCGGCCATCGCCGCCGGCTGTCTGAAGGGCCAGGCCCAGACGCTCGTGAGCGGCAAGCTCACCATCGGCACGGACAACCCCGCCTATCCGCCGTACTTCGCGACGGACAGTGGCACGCCGCCGAAGCCCTGGAAACTGGGCGACCCCACGAACGGGCAGGGGTTCGAGAGCGCGGTCGCGTACGCGGTCGCCGGGCAGCTCGGCTTCGGGACGAGCGACGTCACCTGGACCGTGGTGCCCTTCGACAACTCGTACGCACCGGGCAAGAAGTCGTTCGACTTCTACCTCGCCCAGGTGTCGTACACGCCGCAGCGCGCGACGGCCGTCGACATGTCGGACGGGTACTACTTCGTGGCGCAGTCGGTCGTGGCGCTGAAGGGCAATCCCATCACCTCCGCGAAGTCGATCTCCGACCTGAAGCCGTACAAGCTCGGCGCGATGCAGGGCACCACGGCCTACACGGCGATCAAGACGCTCGTCGCGCCCACGGCACCCATCTCGGTCTACTCGTCCAACGACGCCGCGATCGAGGCCGTCAAGGCGAAGCAGATCGACGGGATCGTGACGGACCTTCCGACGGCCTTCTACATCACCGCGGCGCAGCTCGACAACAGCGTGATCGTGGGCCAGTTCCCGGTGACGCCGGGCCCGGACGCCGAGCACTTCAGCCTGGTCCTGGCCAAGGGGAGCCCGCTGACGACGTGCGTCAACCAGGCGATCGCGGCGTTGCAGGCGAGCGGCCGCCTGGCCCAGATCACCACGGAGTGGCTCTCGGACAAGGCGAGCGCGCCGGTCCTTCAGCCGTAGCGACGGCCGCGTTTCCCACGGCGTGAGTGGCTTCCGGGCCGGGGGCGGCCAGTTCGACCCGGGGGGACTGATCTCCCTCCCGGGCAGCCCACCGCCCCGGCCGGGCCGCCGCTACGACCGTTCCGCGCTGCGTGCGACCCTCGTCGCGCTGGTCAGCACCGTCGTCGTCTTCGGCGCGGCCGGCTGGGTCGTCGTCCATGCACCCAACTGGCCGGACGTGCAGCGTTCGTTCTTCGACGGGACCATCTGGGCCCAGTCGGTGCCCGACATCGTCCCGGCGTTCTGGGTGAACGTCCAGCTGTTCTGCATCGCCGAGGTCCTGATCCTGGTCCTCGCGCTGGTGCTGGCGGTGCTCCGGAGCCTGCCCGGCCCGGTCTTCTTCCCGCTCCGGCTCCTGGCCACGATGTACGCCGACGTGTTCCGCGCCGTCCCCGGGGTCCTGATCATCTACCTCCTCGGCTTCGGGATCCCCGCGCTGCAGCTCGGGGGAATCCCGACCGATCCGTTCTTCTACGCCGTGGTGGCGCTCACCCTCGTGTACTCCGCCTACGTATCGGAGGTGTACCGGGCGGGCATCCAGTCGGTCCACCCCAGCCAGGAGGCCGCCGCTCGGTCGCTCGGCCTCACGCAGTTCCAGGCGCTCCGGTACGTGGTGCTCCCGCAGGCGGTGCGGCGCGTCATACCGCCGCTGCTCAACGACTTCATCGGGCTCCAGAAGGACACCGTGCTGGTCTCCTACATCGGGGTCGTGGAGATCTTCCGGCAGTCGCAGATCGACCAGTCCGCCGCCTTCAACTTCACCCCGTACATGGTCACCGCGCTGGTGTTCCTGGTCGTCACCATCCCCCTCGCCCGGCTGGTGGACGTCCTGATCGCGCGGGACCGTCGCCGCTTTCTCGCCGGCGCCCGATGACGGCCGAAATGGGGTCCGGTCCCCGGGCGGCCCTGCGCGTGGAGCAGGTCTGGAAGTCGTTCGGGTCGGTCCAGGTCCTGCGCGGGATCGACTTGGCGCTGGCCGAGCACGACGTCGTGTGCCTCATCGGCGCGTCGGGGTCCGGGAAGTCCACGCTGCTTCGCTGCATCAACCTGCTCGAGCCGGTGGACCGGGGCCGCATCTTCGTCGAGGACGCGGAGATCACGGCGCACGGCGTCGACGTCAACCGCCTGCGCCGGCGCATCGGTATCGTGTTCCAGGCGTTCAACCTGTTCCCGCACATGAGCGTGCTGGCCAACGTCACGCTGGCACCCCGCAAGGCGCTGCATCTGTCCCGCCCCGAGGCCGACCTTCGCGGGGTGGCGCTGCTTGAACGGTTCGGCCTCGCCGACAAGCGGGACGAGTTCCCCGACCGGCTGTCGGGAGGCCAGCAGCAGCGCGTGGCGATCGTGCGGGCGCTCGCGATGGAGCCGGACCTGTTGCTGCTCGACGAGATCACCAGCGCCCTGGACCCGGAGCTCGTGGCGGAGGTCCTCAACGTGATCCGCGAGCTGGCGCGCGGCGGCATGACGATGCTCATCGCGACCCACGAGATGGGGTTCGCGCGGGACATCGCCAGCCGGGTCTGCTTCCTGGACGCCGGCGTGATCCTCGAGCAGGGGCCGCCCGCCGAGATCTTCAGCCACCCACGGGAGCCGCGGACCCAGCAGTTCCTGCAGCGGATCGTCGAGGCGGGCCGGCTG
>JAJYEB010000011.1 GCA_021790375.1 Chloroflexota bacterium
ACAGCGCGAACTCGAGCTTGTCGGGATCGAGCGGCGCGCGTCCGGTATGCACCAGGCCGTGGGTGTCGAGCATCGCGATGGCCCGCGCCACCGTGGTCCGCTCCGCGCCCTCGCGCTCCATGGCGACGCGCACCAGGCGCGCGATCCCCACACCCGCTGCCCCTGAGCCCACGAACACGAGCCGCTGGCGGTGGAGCGGCTCGTCGAGGATGCGCAGCGCGGCGAAGAGGCCGGCGACGACCAGGCCCGCAGTGCCCTGGATGTCGTCGTTGAAGCTGGCCACGCGGTGCCGGAAGCGGTCCAGGATGCGGATCGCGTTGTGCTGCTTGAAGTCCTCCCACTGCAGCAGGGCGTGCGGGAAGACCAGGTTGACCGCTTCCACGAACTCCTCGATGAACTCGTCGTATGGGTCGCCGCGCAGCCGCGGATGCCGGTAGCCCATGTACAGCGGGTCGTCGAGCAGGGTCTGGTTGTCGGTGCCTACGTCGAGCGACACCGGCAGGGTCAGTGACGGGTAGATGCCGGCACCGGCCGTGTACAGGGCGAGCTTGCCGATGGGGATCCCCATCCCGCCCGCGCCCTGGTCGCCGAGGCCGAGGATGCGCTCGTTGTCGGTGGCGACGATGAGGCGGACCTCCTCGTCGCGCGCGTTGCGCAGCAGCTCGGCGATGCGCCCGGAATCATCGGGGGTGATCCACACGCCCCGCGCGCGGCGCATGACGTGGCTGAACTGCTGGCATGCCCGCCCCACGGTCGGCGTGTAGACGATGGGCATGAACTCCTCGATGTTCTCGACGAGGAGCCGGTAGAAGAGCGTCTCGTTGCGGTCCTGGAGGGCGGCCAGGCCGATGTACCGCTCGAGATCGTCGGCCTTGCGGCGGACGTGCTCGAGCTCCAGCGCGACCTGCTCCTCGATGGTGCGCACGTGCGGCGGCAGCAGGCCCCGGAGGCCCAGCTCGTCGCGCTCCTCCTCGTCGAAGGCGAGGTCCTTGTTGAGCAGCGGATTCGCGAGGATCTCCGCGCCGCGGGAGGACACCTCGACGACACCGTCGGCGCGCCGGGTCGGGAGGACTGGGAGTGTCTTCACGGGCGCAGCATAGCCGCCGGCACGCGCGCCGGAAGTGCCGACCGGACCGGCCGCGCCGGTACTCCGACGGGAACCGCCGTGTAAGCGGACCGCGGGGTGCGCCTCGCGAAGGGGCCGGACCGGCCGGTGCGGTGTACTCTTGAGCCGTTCCGCGCACCGGCCCGGTGAGGCCGGGCGGGCCGGCCGTTCGGCCGGCGTGATCGGCCCAGTGAGACCGTGGAGGAAACCGACCTGTACCCGCCGTCCCGCCGTCACCGCGCCAGCCAGGTTCGCGGTGACATCCCCCTCCGCCTCCCATGACCCCGTCGCACCAGTGGCGTCTTCCCGTGCCCCCGGATGCCGTGGTGGACCCGCGGGTGGGATCGCACGGACCGTCGCTCGTCGCCCTGGAGGATGGCACGGTCTTCCCCGGCGTCGCGTTCGGGGCCCCGGTGGGCGCCGGGGGCGATCTCGTGGCGAACACCAGCCAGACCGGCTACCAGGAGGTGTGCACCGACCCGTCGTATGCCGGCCAGGTGGTGGTCATGACCTACCCCCTGATCGGGAACTACGGCCGCCTGGTGGAGGATGATCAGTCGGAGCGACCATGGTTGCGAGCCCTCGTCGTCGCGCACGCCACCGCGGCGGTGGTGGGCCGGGCGCGGCAGATCGTCCACCTGCTGCGTGCCAGCGGTGTGCCGGCGGTCGCGGGCGTCGACACGCGCGCGCTGGCCCGCCACCTGCGCGAGACCGGCGCTCAACGCGCGTACGTGACGGCCCCCGGGGAGGTGGACCGGGACGCCGCGGTCGAGGCTGCACGCGCCCTGCCGCGGTGGGAGGACCAGGACTTCGTGGGGCAGGTGTCGGCACCGGATCCCTACGACGTCGGGGCCGGCGACGGGCCGCTCGTCGGGGTGGTGGACTTCGGCCTCAAGGCGAACATCGTGCGGGGGCTGCGCCGGCGCGGAGCGCGCGTCCGCGTGCTGCCCCACGGTGTCGGACCGGACGAGGCACTGGCGCCGGGCATCGACGGCCTGGTGCTGTCGCCGGGACCCGGTGATCCGGCTCGCCTGGGCGGGCCCGTGGCGCTCGCGCGGGCCGCGCTCGCCGACGGGCGGCCCCTGCTGGGGATCTGCCTGGGTCACCAGCTGATCGGCCTCGCGGCCGGAGGAGAGACGCGCCGTCTCCGTTTCGGCCATCACGGCGCGAACCACCCGGTCCGGGACCTGGAATCCGGGCGCGTGCAGGTCACCGCGCAGAACCACGAGGTCCAGGTGGTCGACGAGAGCGTCCGGCCCTCGAGCGGCTTCTACGTCAGCCAGCGGAACCTCAACGATGGGTCGGTCGAGGGGCTGCGTCACGCGGAGCTGCCGGTCGAATCGGTGCAGTACCACCCCGAGGGGTCGCCCGGGCCGCTGGACGCCCTGGAGGTGTTCGACCGGTTCGTGGAGCACGTCAGGCGAGGCGATCGGGGCCCCATCCGGCCGGTGCACGCGTGAGGCCCGCGGAGCGGACGCCCGAGGAGCGACCTGCCGCGGGGCGGCCTGCCGCGGCGCGGCCCGGCCCGGCAGGGGCTGCCGCGGCAGGGACTGCCGCGGGCCGGACCGGCGCCGGATCCGCGTTCCGGCCCCGGACCGTCCTCATCCTGGGCTCGGGACCCGTGGTGATCGGCCAGGCGGCGGAGTTCGACTACGCGGGAACCCAGGCGTGCCGCGCTCTCCGGGACGAAGGTGTTCGCACGATCCTGCTGAACTCGAACCCGGCCACGATCATGACCGACCCCGGCGTCGCGGACGTGGTGTACCTCGAACCTCTCACCGTGGACGTCGTGGAGCGGATCCTCGAGCGGCAGCGACCGGACGGCATCCTGGCCGGGCTGGGCGGCCAGACCGCCCTCAACCTGGCCGTGGCACTCTCCCGGGAGGGAGTCCTGGAGCGGACTGGCGTCCCCCTCCTCGGGACGCCGCTCGAGGCGATCGAGATGGCGGAGGACCGGGAACGGTTCCGCGGGCTGCTCGAACGGATCGGGCAGCCGTATCCGCCGTCGGAGATCGTGCAGGGGGCCACGGAGGCGGAGCGGGGCGCATCCGCCACCCATGCGCTCGAGCAGATCGGGCTCCCGGCCATCATCCGGCCGGCGTTCACGCTGGGCGGCACCGGGGGCGGGATCGTGGAGACCGAGGCCGCCTACCACGCGCGGGTCCGCACCGGGCTCCGCGCGAGCCCCATCGGCCAGGTGATCGTGGAGCGCTGCCTGGTCGGGTGGCAGGAGATCGAGTACGAAGTGATGCGGGATGCGGACGACACGTGCATCGCGGTGTGCTCGATGGAGAACGTCGATCCACTGGGCGTGCACACGGGCGACTCGATCGTGGTGGCGCCCGTCCAGACGCTTCCCGACCAGGTCCACCAGCGGCTGCGCTCCGCGGCGCTGTCGATCATCCGCGCGCTCGGCGTCGAGGGCGGCTGCAACGTGCAGTTCGCCCTTTCGCCGGACGGGCGCGAGCACGCGGTCATCGAGGTCAACCCCCGGGTGAGCCGCTCGTCGGCGCTGGCCTCGAAGGCGACCGGCTACCCCATTGCCCGCGTCGCGGCGCAGATCGCGATCGGGCGCCGTCTCGCGGAGATCCCGAACGCGGTCACCGGCACGACGGTGGCGGCCTTCGAGCCGGCGCTCGACTACGTGGTGGTCAAGCTGCCGCGCTTCCCGTTCGACAAGTTCCCGGGCGCCGACCGCACGCTGGGCTCGCAGATGAAGGCGACCGGCGAGGTGATGGCGATCGACCGGACCTTCGGCTCGGCGCTGAACAAGGCGCTGCGGGGCCTGGAGCAGGCCGGTGCCGGGCTGCTGGTCGAGGATCCGGCCTGGGGCCCCACGCTCGACTACCTGGCAGGGCCGCTGGCTGGGGCGGGCGACCCGGCCCTGCGCCGGGAGGAGCTGGTCGGAGAGGTGTTCGTCGGCGACGACGGCCTGGTCTGCGCGAACCGGGCCAACGCGGCCGCGGCGGCACGGCCGGTGGTGCTCCGGCGCTTCGTGGCCCCGTCCGACTCCCGGCTGTGGCGGCTCCTGGCTCTCCTGCGCCGGGGGATGCCCGCGCAGGAACTCCAGCAGGCCACCGGGATTGCTCCGTGGTTCCTGGCGGAGATGGAGCGGCTCGTGGACCTCGAGGGTCGGCTCCGGGAGGCGCGGTCCGAGGCGGCGCGGACCGGGCGCGTTCCCGACGGGCTGCTGGTCTCGGCAAAGCGGGCCGCCTTCGGCGACCGGGACATCGCCTCGCTGACGGGGCTCCCGCCGGCGGCGGTCGCCGGACAGCGCGAGGCGATGGGGCTGCAGCCGGGCTATGCGATGGTCGACACGTGCGCGGCCGAGTTCGCCGCGACCACGCCGTACTTCTACTCGACGTACGCGGCCGCGGGATCTCCGCCCGAGGCGCCCCCCGTGGAGCGCCCGGCGGCGCTCGTCATCGGCTCGGGGCCGGTGCGGATCGGGCAGGGGATCGAGTTCGACTACTGCGCCGTCCGGGCCGCCGAGACGCTGCGCGCCCGCGGCTGGCAGGCCGTGATGGTGAACTCGAACCCGGAGACCGTCTCGACCGACTTCGACGCCTCGTCGCGGCTGTACTTCGAGCCGCTGGACGTGGAGAGCGTGCTCTCCGTCCTGCGCGCCGAGGGGGGCCCGGAGGCATGGATGGGCGCCCTCGTCCAGTTCGGGGGCCAGACCCCGCTGAACCTGGCCGCGTCGCTGGCCGGCGCGGGGGTCCCCCTGCTGGGCGCCGACCTGGAGACCATCGACCGGGCCGAGGAACGGATCCGTTTCGCCGCGCTCCTCGACCGGCTCGGCGTCCCGCAACCGCCCGGTGGGATGGCGAGCTCGATCGAGGAGGCGCTCGAGGTCGCGCACCGCGTGGGATACCCGGTGATCGTGCGGCCGAGCTTCGTGATCGGGGGCCTGGCGATCGACTTCGCCTACGGCCCGGGCGAGCTCGCCGAGCACCTGCGGGCCGCGGCGGTGGTCGACCCGGATCGCCCCGTGCGCATCGACGCCTACCTGGAGGGGCTCGAGGTCGACGTCGACGTCGTGTACGACGGGCAGCGCATGCTGGTGCCGGGTCTGATCGAACACGTCGAGCGGGCCGGGGTGCACTCGGGCGACTCGATCGGCGTGTATCCGCCCCGGCGCCTGGCGGACGGCGATCGCGACCTGATCCTCGCGAGCCTGCGGCGCGTGGCGCTCGCGCTCGGTGCCCGGGGGCTGCTCAACGCGCAGTACATCGTCAGGGACGACGGCGTGTTCCTGCTGGAGGTGAACCCCCGCGCGAGCCGCACGGTTCCCTTTCTCTCGAAGGTCACCGGTGTCCCGATGGTCGATCTCGCCACCCGCATCGCCCTCGGTGCCACGCTCGAGGAGCTGGGCTGGCCGGACGGGCTGCTGCCGGCGCGGCCGTTCACGGCCGTCAAGGCCCCGGTCTTCTCCACCGCGAAGCTGCGCGGCGTCGACCCATCCCTGGGACCCGCCATGCGGTCGACCGGCGAGGTCATCGGGATCCACCGGGACCCGCGCGTGGCGATGGCCAAGTCGCTGCTGGCGGCGTCGCTGCGGCCGCCGCTGCCCGGGCCGGACGGCGCGCTCGCGCTCGTGTCCCTGGCCGACCGCGACAAGCCGCAGCTGCCGGAGCTCGCCGCGGCGCTCGCAGCCGCCGGGTACCGGTTCGCGGCCACGCGGGGAACCGCGACCGCCCTGCGCGCGCTCGGGCACGCCGCCCGCGAGGTCGGCCGCCTGAGCGAGGATGGCGGGCGCGACCCCGACATCCTGGCCGCGATCTCCTCCGGCGAGGTGCGACTGGTGGTGAACACGCCGTCCCCGGAGACCGGCGTGGTCCGGGATGCGGCGCACATCCGCCAGGCGACGGTGGCCGAGGGGATCCTGTGCTTCACCACCATCGAGACCGCGATCGAGGCGGCCCGATCCCTCGACCCGGCGGTGGTGGCCGCCTGCGGCGACGTCCGGCCGCTCGGCGAGTGGCAGCCCGCACTTGCCGGTGCGCACCAATCCGGGGCCGTCGCGACGACGAACAGTGGGACATGAACATGAACCCGGCGGCCCCGGCCTATGTGCCCGGCGCCTGCAACATCGGATCCGCGGAAGTGGCGACGCGCCGCACCGCCGCCGTCGCGTCGACGGTGGCGACGCTGGCGCTGGGCACGCTCGTGCTGGCAGCCGGCGCCCCGCGCGAGGCCCGCCTGCTGGTGGGTCTCCCCGCCGCCGGGACGGTCGTGGCGTGGCTCCAGGTCCGGAACCGCTTCTGCGTCGCGTACGCGACGCGCGGCGTCTTCAACGTGTCGGAGCGCCTGGGCGCGGCGTCCCGGGTGGAGGACCGGGCGGCGCGCGCCGCCGATCGGCGACGGGCCGCCCGCATGATCGCGTCGGCGGCGGCGGTCGGTCTCGCGACCGCCGTGGGGCTGTACCTCCTGCCCTGACGCGATCCGATCTCCTGCCCCGACGGGGCAGGAGATCTCAGTGCATCCGGCCCGAGAGCCGCGGTTCGCCCGCCACCGCCGCGCCGAAGGACTCCAGCGCGTGCCCCAGGCGGATCCGCAGCGTGCCCTGCGCGGGCCGGGCGACGCTCCCGGCCTCGCGCGCCAGCCGCCCGTCCGCAGCCTCGGTGTGCAGCTGGGCGATCCGATGGCGGATCACCTCGTACGCCACGTTGCCGTCGTGTGCCATCTGCCAGTCCATGTCCGCGTTCCCTTCGCCGTCCCCTCGATCCCGTAGTCGATGGTGGATGCTCTCGATGTGGTGTTAGTCGTTGATCTAACTCTGGGCCAATCGTGTGCCGCACTCGGTCCCGTGGTCGCTTCCGCGCGGCCTCAGGCCAGGTAGCGCTTCAGTTCGGTGCCTGCTTCCTCGAGACGCTCCCGGCGGAGCGTGTAGTACGTCATCGTGCCCTCGTCGGTCACCGTCACCAGCCCGGCCGCCCGGAGCTGGGCAAGGTGGTGCTTGATGGTCGGCTTGGACAAGTCCATCTGCTGCGCGATCTCCGTCAGGTACATGTCCCGATCGGCGAGCAGGCGCAGGATCCGGAGCCGCTGCGGGTCGCCGAGGGCGCGGTAGAGGAGCACCGTCGCGGGCGGGGCCTCCCACTGCCCCTGCTCGCCCAGCGCGGCGTCGGCGACGGGGTAGCAGAAGAGCCGCCAGCCCTGTCCCGCGATGACCCAGTTGTAGGGCCGAGCGAAGTAGCTCGGCGCAAGGACGACGCGCCGGACCGCGGGATCGGGCAGGAAGCGGATCCCCTCGGTCGTCCGCTCGATCAGCTCGCCGGCCGGCAGGGCAAGGTCCGCCTGGCGCGAGGCGACATCGCGGTCCAGGATCCGGCGCACGCGATCCTCCACCGACTGGAACGGCTCCAGCCACGCACGCAACGCGAGGTGCAGGCGCTCGGTGGTGCCGACGGGATCGCGCAGGATGGCGCGCAGCGCTGCCAGGCTCCGTCCGTCGACGGACGAGGCCATTCGCGCCTCGATGGCGGCGACCGCCTCGCGGTCTCCGCCCAGCGCGCGCTCGACGTCTGCCTCGAGGGCAAGGTCCGGCGCGTCCTGGGTCCGGCGCAGCAGCGCGCGCGCGACGTCGCGGGGAGGCATCGCCTCGACGGCCGCGACGAGCCCCGCCGCGTCCCGGATCTCGGGATGGGCCACGACGACGCCGGCTACCTCGGCCGCGACCCCTTCGTGCTCCTCGCCTCCGACGAAGTTGCCGGCCCGCACGTCGGCCGGGAGGGAAGCCCGGGCCTGGCGCAGCCAGCGCTGGTCGTCCGTCGTCAGCTCGGCCACGTCGACTCCGCCGAGCGCCAGGCTGACGAGGAAGTCGTAGGCGGTCCGGGCGTCGAACTCGACGGAGTACCGTGCGGTGGTTGCAGCCAGCCCGCGCACCAGCGGCCCCTGCGAGGTTGCCCGCTGGTTCCGATTGCGGCCTTCGTTCCGAACCATGACGTGTCAGCTCCAACGTCTTAATGTTAGATGGAAAGCTAACACACGGGAGCCGCGATGTCAAGGCCGCGACGCCCGCGAGCGGTCCTCCGGCGGCCCTGCCGGCGGGCGTCGGGCGCTCTGCCGGCAGGGATGGCACAATCGACGGACCGCGCGTCAGTCGGCGGTCCCGACAGGTCGTGCCGGGCCAGATCGGAGGTCGCATGCCCGGGATCGACCCGAGCTTCCCCGTGGTCCACTTCGCCGAGCGCCGGCTGGTCAACGGCCTGCGCGTCATCGTCGCGCCGGACCACCTCGCGCCCGTCGTGGCGATCAACGTCTGGTACGACGTGGGCTCGAAGCACGAGCGTCCCGGACGGACCGGCTTCGCGCACCTGTTCGAGCACCTGATGTTCCAGGGGTCGCGCCACGTGGGCAAGGCGGAACACCTGGCGATCGTCGAGGCCGCGGGTGGCGTGGTCAACGGCACCACGTACTTCGACCGCACCAACTACTTCGAGACGCTGCCGTCGCATCGCCTCGAGCTCGGGCTGTGGCTCGAGGCGGACCGCATGGCCACCCTGCTGGATGCGGTCAACCAGGAGAACCTGGACAACCAGCGGGACGTGGTCAAGAACGAGAAGCGGCAGAGTTACGACAACCGGCCGTACGGCTCGTTCTACGAGCGGCTGCTGGGGGCCGTCATGCCTTCGGACCACCCCTACCACCACATCCCGATCGGCTCCATGGCGGACCTCGACGCGGCGTCGCTGGAGGACGTGCGCGCGTTCTTCCGTACCTACTACGCGCCCGACAACGCGGTGCTGGCGATCGCCGGCGACGTGGACCCCGACGAGGCGTTCGCCGCCGCCGCGCGCATGTTCGAGCCCATCGCGCCCAGCCCGGGGATCCCCCCGCTCGGCGATCTCAGCCTGGTGCCGCACATCGGACGCGAGGTGCGCGAGGAGATCCCCGACCGGGTGCCGCTGGTGCGAGTGCACTTCGGCTACCGGACGCCCCCCTTCGGCACGCCGGCCTTCGATGCGCTGGAGGTCGCGACGCAGATCGCGGCCGGAGGCCAGGGGAGCAGGCTGCACCGGCGGCTTGTCCGGGAGCTCCGCATCGCCCAGGACGTCGTGCTGTTCATGCTGCCGCTGGTCGAGGGCGCGTCGGTGCTCGCGGGGTGGGTGACCGTCCGGCCCGAGAGCGATGCCGCCACGGTGGAGCGCGCCTTCCGCGCGGAGATGGATCGCCTGGCCGGCGAGCCGGTGACGGATGACGAGCTGGCGCGTGCCCGGGCGCTCATCGAATCGGAGGAACTTGCCGCGCTCGGACGGGTGGAGGAGGTCGCGGACCGGCTCGCCATGTACGCGACGCTGTTCGACCGCCCCGGGATGGTGAACGAGCAGCTCGACCGGTACCTGGCCGTCGATGCGCCGGCCATCCGCCGGGTGATGGCGGACGTCGTGCGCCCCGACAACGTCGCGGTGCTCACGTACGTCCCCGCCGAGGGCACAGCGCCGGAGGCGGCGGCATGAGCCAGGAACACACGATGAGCGGCGCGACCCACGCTCCGGAACGGCCCCACTCGGCAGGGAGCCTCGACGTCCTCGACGTCCGCCCCCTTCCCGGGCAGCCGCGCACCTACCATTTCCCGGGCTTCACCCGCACCGTGCTTCCCAACGGGCTCACCGTGCTGGTGTCGCAGCTGGCCGGGCGCCCCCTGCTCACCGCCGAGCTCCTGCTCGAGGGCGGCGCAGGGCGCGAGGACCCGGCGCGCGCCGGCGTGACGGTCCTCACCGCGGAGTCCCTGACCGAGGGGACCGTCCACCACGACGCCATCGGGCTCATCGAGGCCGCGGAGCGACTCGGGGCGGGGATCCAGGCGGGCGCCGGCTGGGAGACCACCGCCGGGACCATCGACGTCCCGCGCCGGAACCTCGCGGCCGCGCTCGATCTGCTGGCCGATGTGATGCTCGAGCCGACCTTCCCGGAGGAGGAGGTCGTCCGCCTGCGCGCCGAGCGGATCAACAGCCTGCTGCAGGCACGCGCGGATCCCCGGCGACGCGCCGAACGGGCGTTCGCGGCCACCATCTACGCCGCGAGCTCGCCGTTCGCCCGCCCCATCGCGGGGACCGAGGAGACGGTGCCCGCGCTCGACCGCGACGCGCTTGCCGCCCTGTACCCGGAGCTGCTGGACCCCCGCCGGGCCACGTTCCTCGTTGCCGGCGACGTGGCGGGCATCCCGGTGGTGGACCTGGTCGGCGAGCGGTTCGGCCGATGGACCGGCCGCGGCGAGCTGCCGGGCCCGGTGCCCCTCGATGCGACGCCTCACCCTGCGGGTCGCCGGGTCGTGATCGTCGACCGGCCGGGCTCGCCGCAGACCGAGGTCCGGATCGGCCACGTGGGGTTGCCCAGGCACATTCCCGATTACCACGCCGTCGTGGTCATGAGCGCGATCCTGGGCGGCCTCTTCGACTCCCGCCTGCAGCGGCTGCTCCGGGAGGAGCGCGGGTACACGTACGGGGTGCATGCCGGCTTCGATCTCCGGCGCGTCCCGGGTCCGTTCGCCGTGCGGATGGCCGTGCAGACGGAGGTCACGGCCCCCGCGGTCCGCGATGCGCTCGATGTGCTCGCCCGGATGCCGGCCGAGCCCCCCACCCCGCAGGAGCTCGCCGCGGCCCGCGATTTCCTGATCGGCGTCTTCCCGCTGCGGTTCGAGTCCGCATCGCAGGTCGTGGGCGCGATTGCGGGGCTGGTCTCGCTCGGCCTTCCGGACGACGAACTGGACCGCTACCGGCCGGCCATCGCGGCGGTGACCGCCGAGGAAGTCGTGGCGGCGGCGGCGCACGTGCGCGCGGCCGACGCGAGCGTGGTGCTGGTGGGCGACGCGGCCCGCATCGAGCCGGGACTCCGCGAGATGCTGGGCCCGGTCGAGGTCGAGCGCGACCAGCTCCTGCCGGGCGCGGAGGCGTAGACGGCCACCCGCCTGCCGGCTCTTCGGTCGCGCGACTACCGGCGCTTCCTGGCCGGCGTCTTCGTCTCCAACGTCGGCTCGTGGATGCAGACCACCGCGCTCGGATGGCTGGTGCTCGCGCTCACGAACTCGCCCGCGCTGCTGGGCGTGGTCTCGGCGGCCTCCACCGCACCGGTGCTGCTCCTGTCGCTCTACGCCGGCGTGCTGGCCGACCGGATCGACCGCCGGAAGCTGCTCTCCGGCAGCCAGATCGCGCAGGCTCTCTTCGCCGCCCTGCTCGCCGTGCTGACGATGGCCCACGTGATCGTGTTCTGGCAGATCGCCCTGCTGGCCCTGCTCGCCGGAACGGCACAGGCCCTGGGCAGCCCGGCCTTTCAGGCGATCGTGCCCGCCCTGGTGGGGCGGGAGGCGGTGGGCAACGCGATCGCGCTGAACAGTGCGCAGTTCAACCTGAGCCGCGTCATCGGGCCGGTGGTCGCCGGGGTGCTGGTGGGGCTGGTGGGGGAGGCCACCAGCTTCTGGCTCAACGCGGTGAGCTTCGGTGCCGTGGTGTACGTGCTGACCACCGTCCGGATGCCTTCCGACGCCGCGCTCGAACGGGTGGAGCAGAGCGTATGGGGGCACCTGGTCGACGGCCTGGACTACGTGCGGGGGCGGCGGGAACTGCTCTTCCTGCTGGTGCTCGCGGCCGTGCCGACCATCTTCCTGCTGCCGTACCTGACGCTGCTCCCCGTGTTTGCCCGGAACGTGCTGTCGATCGGGGCGCCGGGGCTCGGGCTGCTCACGGCGGCCATGGGGACCGGGGCGTTGCTGGGAGCCCTGGCGGTGGCGATCCTCCGGCCCGGCGGCGGCGACGGGCGCCTCATGCTCGGCGGGCTCCTGGTGATGGGGCTCGGGGTCGTGGCGTTCGCGATGTCCAGATCGACCGCGCTCTCCTGCCTGGCCCTGGCCGTCACCGGGGCCGCGCAGGTCTGGTACTTCACCAGCGCCAACACGCTCGTGCAACTGCTGTCGCCCGGCCGGCTGCGCGGCCGCATCCTCAGCCTGTACGTCCTGACGTCGTTCGGGGTGATGCCGATCGGCAGCCTGGGGGCCGGCACGCTCGCCCAGCTGATCGGGGCGCCGACCACGCTGATCGTCGGGGCCGGGATCGCCGCTGTCGGCGCGACGGCCACGATCGTGGCCTGCCCGCAGCTGTGGTCACTGCACGGGTCCGTGCTCCTTCCTCGCCCGGAACAGGCCTGACCGGGACGCCCGGGCGGCGCCTGCAACCTTTGCGGGGCGCCGTGCCTCAAGTGGGTATGTGCGTGACCGCCCCGGGCGGCCGGCACCCACCGGGCCCAGGGATGCCGCATCCGCCCGGGATCGGACCAGGCGACACCACACCAGGCGAGGACCAGCCCCATGCATCTGCCCGGCGGAGTTCGAATCATTCGCGGCGCCGTGGTCGCGATCGTCGCCGTCCTGATGGTCGGCGGCGCCGCGTTCGCGGCCCACACCGTGGTGGCTCCCGCGCCGGCGACGACGCTCCCGCTCTCCGGGGGCACGTCGACGGGTCCCGGCGCGGGTTCCACCCTCCGGCTCCGGCTGGCCGAAGCGGCAGCGGAGGCGGCCGATCCCACCGACACGCCCGAGCCGACCGAGACGCCACGGGCGGCCGAGCCCGCCGAGACGCCCGATCCCGCCGAGACGCCCGATCCCACCGAGACGCCCGAGCCGACCGAGACGCCACGGGCGGCCGGGGCGGTGGAGGCGGCCGAGCCCGCCGAGACGCCCGATCCCGCCGAGACGCCCGATCCCACCGAGACGCCCGAGCCGACGGCAGACCCCGAAGGCGGGGATGGCGGCACTCAGGCGGTGCCTGGCTCACAGGACGACCGGGGCGGTGCCGCGCCCGCGGGCACGCCCTCGGGCGGCGATGGGTCCGGTGACGGCGCCGGCGGCCAGGGCGGCGACTAGAGGAGAAACGGCGCTACGATCGGCGGCGTGGACGACCGCGCCCTCGTCGAGGCCGTCATCCGTGGCGACCAGCACGCGTTCGAGCAGATCGTCGAGCGCGAGACGGCCGCTGTCTTCCACGCCTGCTATCGCATCCTGGGACGCCTCCACGACGCCGAGGATGCGACCCAGGAGAGTTTCGTGACCGCCTACCGGGCGCTGGGCACGTTTCGCGGCGACGGCACGCTGGCCGCATGGCTGGCGCGCATCGCCGTGCGACAGGCTCTCCGTGCGGCCACGCGCCGGCGCGAGTCCGTGCCCATCGACGGGGAGGCCGGCGTGGCCCTCGCGTCGGGCTTCGGGGATCCGCTCGGGGACGCGCTGGACGCGGAGCGAGGGCGCCTGGTCCGGGCCGCGGTCGCCGGGCTGCCGGAGCCGTACCGGGAGATCATCGCGCTGCGCTTCTTCGCCGAGCTGTCGCTCGTGGAGATCGCGCAGGCGACTGATCGCCCGATCGGGACCGTCAAGTCCTACCTGCAC
>JAJYEB010000358.1 GCA_021790375.1 Chloroflexota bacterium
ACTACGAGAACGCGGAGCCCGGCGATTTCATCCCCGGGATCATGCACGTCGACCTGGGCGGCTACCACATCCGGGACATCGAGTTCGTCGCGGCATTCGACATCGACAAGAACAAGGTCGGCAAGGATCTCTCCGAGGCCATCTACGCGAAGCCCAACAACACCTACGTCTTCCAGCAGGTCCCGAAGCTGGACGTGCCGGTCGAGCGCGGGATGACCCACGACGGGCTGGGCAAATACCTGAGCCAGATCATCGAGAAGGCGCCCGGCCCCACCGCCGACATCACCGGCATCCTGCGGGAGCGCGAGGTCGACGTCGTCATCAACTACCTCCCGGTCGGTTCCGAGGAGGCCACCAAGTGGTACGTCGAGCAGGCGCTGAGCGCGGGCGTGGCGGTCGTCAACTGCATCCCGGTCTTCATCGGCCGCGAGCCGTACTGGCAGCGCCGGTTCGCCGAGGCGGGACTGCCGATCATCGGCGATGACGTCAAGAGCCAGGTCGGCGCCACCATCAGCCACCGCGTGATGACCCGCCTCTTCATGGATCGCGGCGTCAAGCTGGATCGGACGTACCAGCTGAACTTCGGGGGGAACACCGACTTCCTCAACATGCTCGAGCGCGAGCGGCTCGAGTCCAAGAAGATCTCCAAGACCAACGCGGTCACCTCCATGCTCGACTACGACCTCGATCCCGACGACATCCACGTCGGACCGTCGGATCACGTGCCGTGGCTGCAGGACCGCAAGTGGTGCTACATCCGGATGGAGGGCACCACCTTCGGCGACGTCCCGCTCAACGCCGAGCTGAAGCTCGAGGTCTGGGACAGCCCGAACAGCGCCGGCGTCGTGATCGACGCGGTGCGCTGCCTGAAGCTCGGGCTCGACCGGGGCCTGAGCGGCACGCTCGTCGCGCCGTCCTCGTACTTCATGAAGAGCCCGCCCATCCAGATCCACGACGACATCGCGCGCGAGCGCGTCGAGGCGTTCATCGCGGGCACGGACACCGAGGTGCTGCACGGCGACGAGCCGGCACAGCCGAAGCGGCCGACCCGGAAGCTGTCGAGCCCGAAGCGCCGGGCGCCGGCGGGGCACGCCGGCTGACACAAGCTCGGCCGATGACGCCAGCAGACGGATCCGAGGCGGCGCGAGTCGAACGGCCGACCGGAGTGGGGTATGCCCCGCATCGGCGTGCCGGTCCCGGTGGACGTGCCGCCCGGATCGCGCGTCGCCTGCAGGAGCGGGCGACCGTGCGCGCCTACCGGTTCGCCTCGTGGGCCCTCGGACACCTGCCCGAGGGCCCCGTCGTCGCGATCGCGCAGCTCGGGTTCCTCGTGGGCTACGCGCTCTGGCCGGCGAAGCGACGGACCATCGCCGCCAACGCCAGCCACGTCCTGGGGCTCCCCCTGGGTCACCCGCGCGTCGCTCGGCTGGCCCGCGCCGTCTACCGCGCCTATGCGCGGTACGTGGTGGGGCTGATGCGCCTGCCGGCCCTGCCCCCCGAGGTGCCGGCACGCCTGGTGGACGCCGATGGCGAACGGGGGCTCGCCTCGTTCGAGCGGCTCTACCAGCGCCTCAGCAGCGAGGGGCGCGCGATGATCATCGTCACCCTGCACGTGGGGAGCATGGAGACGCTGGCCGCGGCGATGGCGTCGCACGGTTTCCCGGCCTACGGGGTGGCGGACGACACGGCCTACCCCGAGCTGTACGAGCTGCTGGCAGAGCAGCGGCGGCGCTGGGGCGTCCAGGTGATCGCCTGGCGCAACCTGCGCGAGATCCACCGGGTGCTCCGCGAGCAGGGGATCCTCGCGCTCCTGGTCGACTGGGGCTACCGGCCGGACGGCATCCCGGTGCGCTTCTTCGGCGACTGGACCACGCTTCCCGCAGGGCCCGCGGTCCTCGCCGCCAAGACCGGGGCGGCGATCGTCCCGGTGGTGAACCGGCGCGCGGCCGACGGACGGTACCACGCGGAGCACGGCGAGCCGATCGAGGTGCCCGGGGGTTCCCCGGCCGAGATCCAGGCCGCGACGCAGGCCATCGCCGACGCGCTCCAGCGGGCCATCGAGATCGCGCCGGACCAGTGGTACTCGTTCAAGCCGATCTGGCCGGCAACGGCCGTGGAGGCGGACGAGCTCGCAATGCGCGCCGACGCGGCACGCTCGAACGCGGACGAGCGGGCGGCACGGCGCGCACGCCGTCGCGCGGCCGCGTCCTCCTCGCCGGATCCGGATCCTGCCGCGGCGCCCCCGGGGGAGGTGGGGGCCGGTGCCTGAGGTCGTGGCGCGCGGGCCGACGGGACGGGCGACGCTCGGGCAGCGGCTCGCGGTGGGTGCGCTGACGGGCCTCTCCGCCGTCGTGTCCCGGCTCCCCGGTGCCCCCCTCCATCGCGTCGCGCACGTGGCCGGCGCCGGATGGTACCTGGCAGCGCGGCGCCAGCGTGCCCTGGCGCGGGCCAACCTGCGGCGCGTCTGCGAGTGGCTCGACGCGAACGGGATGGCGTCGCCGCGCGTGCAGGCCGCGGCACATGACCCGGCGGCGCTGGAGCGGCTCCTGCGGGACGCGTTCGGGCACCGGGCGCGCTACTACCTCGAGGTGGCGAGAAACGCGCGCGCGGACCGTGCGTTCCTGGAACGCCACCTGGCGCTGGCCGATCCCGGGCTGGTGGAGCGCGAGCTGGGGCGGGAGGGTCCCGTCATCGTGG
>JAJYEB010000359.1 GCA_021790375.1 Chloroflexota bacterium
CCCACGACTGCCCGTTGGGGATGTTCTCGGGCGCGATCTCGCGGGCGGAGATCCAGACCTGCCGCTGCTGGCCGTTGATCTCGTACCGGTCGGCGTCCACGTCGACGAACTCGTAGTACTGGCGCACGGTCTGCAGCTGGTCGATGGTCGAGCCGAGGGGGCGGTAGTCCCACAGGCGAGCGTTCGCGAAGGTCCCCTGGTCGGCCTGGATGGCGGCCTGCGTGAGCTCGCCGGAACCCTGGTACGACTGCTCCTGCCACTGGTCGAGCCCGTACGCCAGGCGCGTCATGTTGATGTTGTTCTGGATGTAGGGCTGCTCCATGGCCTGCTCGTTCGGCTTGACCACCACCGCCTCGATGACGGCCGGATAGATGCCTGCCAGAGCGACCCAGAGCACCAGCCACGCCCCGATGGCCCCGATCACGGGCCACCATCGGCGCTGGAACGCCGAAACGACGACCACGATCGCGACCAGCACCGCGACCACCGTGAGCACGTCGTAGGCGAGGAAGCGTGCCGACTGGTCGGCGTAGCTGACGCCCGTGGCGACGCCCTGGGTGCTGTAGCTCAGCTCCAGCCGGTCGAGCTGGTACCCGGCCGCCGCGGCCACCAGCCACAGGCCGGCGAGCACGGACACGTGCACCCGTGCCGGCCGGCTCGGCGCGAAGGACCCCCGCGCCATGGCCACGAAATGGCGGGCGGCGGCGATGGCGATCGCGGCGAGCAGCACGCCGCTCACCAGGCCCTGCACCAGGCGCAGGAACGGGAGGTCGAACAGGAAGAACGAGATGTCCAGGCCGAAGATGGGATCCGGGACGGTCTTCCCGGTGGGGCTGAACGGGACCCGGTGCAGCCACAGCAGCACGGTGTCCCAGGAGCCCGCGGCGATCCCGGCGGCCGTCAGCGCGGCGAGGATCGCGACCCCGGCGAGCGCCCAGGTGACCAGCGGCGTCAGGTCGGGCATCTCGGCTTCTTCGCCGCCGACGACGATCGGTTCGCTCGGGCCGAAGGGACCGAAGATCCGGGTCCCGGTCTGGTAGCGCGACGCCTCGTTCAGCCGGTCCCAGAGCCGCCGAAGCGAGCCCCCGCCGGGAGGGGGCGGAGGAGCCAGCCGCGAGGCGACCAGCAGGTCGATCAGCAGGATCACCAGCACGGCGAGCCCGACGCCGAGGAACAGCGCGAGCTGGGCACCGAGCCTGGTCCAGAGCACCTGGGCGTAGCCCACGCTCTGGTACCACATGCCGTCGGTCACGAGGTTGATGAGGGTGCCGCCAACCGTGAGGATCAGCAGTATCGCGACGACGACCGCGACCAGGAGGCCGGTGGCGCCCACGCGCAGCACGCTCCCACCGCGGCCGCGGCTTTCTGCACCGCCTCCCCCGCCCTGGTTCGGGTGCGGCGGCCGGGATGCCCGGCCACCGGAACCGCGCCCGCTGTCGAACCGGCGCGGTGGCTCCTGCCCGGCGCCCGGTCTCTGATGCTGGTCCATGCGGCGGCGAGTGTACGCCTCGCGCACCGGCGTCATCGGCGCGCCGCTCCCGGCGCGAACGGACCCGCGCCCGGCACCGCCGGGAACGGCTATCGTGTCCCGCGTGGCAGGGAAGGTCCAGCCGTCGAGGTCCGAGCCGTCCGTGACCGGGCCGGCGTCATGGGCGCCGGCGGGCGGGCACGTTCGCGGCACCGCCGAGAGGTGACCGTGACCGAGCGTTTCGACGTGATCGTGATCGGTGGCGGGATCGTGGGCCTCGCCACGGCGCACGCCCTGCTCCGGCTGGCCCCTTCCGCCAGGCTCGCCGTCCTCGAGAAGGAGCGCGACCTCGCGGCCCACCAGACCGGGCACAACAGCGGGGTGCTGCACACGGGGCTGTACTACCGGCCCGGGTCGCTCAAGGCACGCCTCTGCCGCGAGGGCCGGACGCTGGTGGAGCGGTTCGCGGACGAGCACGGGATCCCGCACGAGCGCACCGGCAAGCTGGTCGTCGCGGCGCGGCCGTCGGAGATCCCGCGGCTGGCCGAGCTGCGCGCCCGCGGACTCGCCAACGGTATCCCGGAGATCGAGGAGGCCGGACCCGAGCGGATCAGGGAGATCGAGCCGCACGTGCGGGGCCTGCGGGCGCTCTGGGTGTCCGAGACCGGCATCGTCGACTTCCGGCGCGTCGCCGTCGCGCTCGCGGACGACGTCCGGGCCATGGGCGGGCTGGTGCTCACCGAACGGCTCGTCACCGGTCTGCGGCGGACGGGCGCTGCGGGCCGGGGTCACCCCGGTGCCGGTGACGGCTGGCTCGTCTCGACGCCGCGTGACGCGTACCTCGCCGGCGGCGTCATCGCCTGCGCCGGACTGCAGTCCGACCGCGTCGCCGCGCTCACGGGCCACGCCGGCGACGAGCGGATCGTGCCGTTCCGTGGCGACTACTACCACCTCCGCCCCGAGGCGGCCCACCTGGTGCGCGGCCTCGTGTATCCGGTCCCCGTCCCCTCCTTCCCGTTCCTCGGCGTGCACTTCACGCGCCGTCCGGACGGCGCGGTGTGGGCCGGGCCGAACGCGGTGCCGTCCTTCGCGCGGGAGGGCTACCGGCGCACGGACGTGTCGCCGCGCGACATGGCGGCCTCCCTCGCCTGGCCCGGGTCGTGGCGCATGGCGTTGCCGTACATCCGGACCGGACTGGCGGAGATGTGGCG
>JAJYEB010000012.1 GCA_021790375.1 Chloroflexota bacterium
TCGCCAGTGCCCGCTCGAGCCCTTCGGAGAGCAGCTCCCACTCGAAGGGGGAGAGACCGTCGGGACCCGACGGCCCCAGGGCGTCGAGGGCGAGATCGCGGAGGGCGTCGTGTACGCGGATCCGGCCGGGCCGTGTTGCGAAGCCGACCTGACTCCCCGGTCGGGCGGCGGTGACCTGCATCGCAGCTCTCCTGCTCGAGCCCCGCCGCCGGCCTGCCGCGGGCGGGGCACATCCGGGACGCGTGGCGGTTCATCGCGATGCTAGGCGCGTGGGCTCCCCGGGGGCATAAACGCCCGCTTGCAGGTTGGCCGCCGACGTGCCGGTTGTCTGGCGGGTTGCCTACCGGCCCGCGAGGTCGCCGACGAGCGGGCCCATCGCCTCCATCGCATGCGCGGGGATCGCGTAGTAGCTGATGCCGAGCCGGTCGCGTCGCCGCTGCAGCTGCTCGCGCAGCTGCGCGCGTGTCCCGTACAGGACGTACGGGGTTCCGATGAGCCCGGCCCCCGCCGCCTTGAGCGCCGCAAGCAGCGACGCGCGCACGGGCCGTCCACTGCCGACCAGCCCCGCGTCGGCCACGATCACGTTCAGCTCGAGCTCGTCGAAACGCCGGCCGGCCGCCTCGCGCAGGATCGAGACCTTGCGGCCGGTGGCCGTCTCCGTCGCCTGCCGGACCAGCGGACGGCCGCGCGCGTCGAACTGCGGCAGCATCGCGACGATGTCGGCCTCCCGCGCCGCCAGCCGCAGCATGCGTGGCCCGCCGCCGCCGACCAGCAACGGTGGGCGCGGGCGCTGGGCCGGCGTTGGCGCGACGCGTGCGCCGGCCATGCGGTAATGCGGGCCGTCGTGGTCGATCGTCTCTCCCGACAGCAGCCGCTTGACCAGCGGGATGGCCTCCTCCAGCCGGTCGATCCGGCGAGGGGCGGGGTCGTACTGCTGCCCGAGGTGCGCGTAGTCGGCGGTGTTCCAGCCCGCTCCCAGGCCCAGCTCGAAGCGGCCGCCAGACAGGAAGTCGACGGTCGCCGCCTCCCGGGCGAGCACCAGGGGATGGCGGTAGTCGTTGGCGAACACG
The DNA here is from genome assembly GCA_021790375.1 of Chloroflexota bacterium. Classification (GTDB taxonomy): domain Bacteria; phylum Chloroflexota; class Limnocylindria; order Limnocylindrales; family CSP1-4; genus JAJYNJ01. Next base: position 1,071 of record JAJYEB010000012.1, read on the forward strand.
AAGCTTCCGACCCGGAGCTGCGTGGTGGCCATGGCAGCGGCGGTGAGCGCGGCGATCGGGGAGAGCTGCCGCCCCAGGTGGTCGGGAATCAGCAGGACCGAGTACCCCAGGCTCTCGGCCCGCCGGGCCTGCGCGGTCCAGGCATCCGGCGTGGTGGCCCAGGCGGCCGTCACGGCGAAGCGGAACGGATGCATGGCGGACACGGTACCCGAGACCGTCCGCACGCGCCGCGCTGGCGGAGTCTCCGGGCGTGCGCTACAACGGGGGCGTGCGGTGCGCATCCGGCGCACCCCCGGATGCGCGAGGTGCGATGACGTGGCGCGATGGGGTCAACCCGACCGGTGTGTCTTCTGCGGGCTCCCGATCGGTCCCGAGGAGCCGGCGGTGGGGCACGGCGAGTCGGCCGCCCACGCCGCGTGTGCCGACGCGGCCCTGGGTGACGAGCGCCTGTGGGACGGCATTGCAGGCGCCGTCGGCGACGACGGCCCCGGGTCTCCGTCGGGCCGGGCGTCCCCGTCGGCGGCCCGGCCCGGCTGCGCACTGGTCGGAGCGCTGCTGCTGGCCGCGTCATCCGCGACCTGGCGGATCCGGCACTGACCGCGCGGCCGTGCTCGCGTCGGTGAGCGGGGCCCGACGGGTGCCGGCGCGTGGCGACGTCGCCCCCGAGTGCCGGCCGCGATGATCTACACCCTGCTGACCATCGCCGTCCTCCTGCTTGCGTCGGGCGACCCCGCCTGGGCCGGGTGCTGGCTGTACCTCGGCACGCTGCTCGCCGGGCAACTGGCCACCGCGTGGACGCTGGCCCTGGGCGATGCGGCCCTGCTGCGCGAGCGATCGGCGGCGTCCGGGCAGGGGACCGTGGCGTGGGACCGCCGGCTGGCGCCGTTGACGGCGCTCGGACCGCTTGCCTCCGGGCTCGTGGCCGGCCTGGCGGTGCGGTTCGGCTGGGAGCCCCGCTTCGCGCCCGCGGCGGAGGCAGCAGGCATCGCCCTCTACGGGGCGGGGCTCGTCCTGGGCCTGTGGGCCATGACCTCCAACCCGTTCTTCACGCCCGTGGTGCGGATCCGGCCCCAGCATGGCCACACCGTCGTCACCGGCGGCCCGTACCGCTTCGTCCGGCATCCGGGCACGGCAGGGGCGGTGGTCGCGGACCTCGCAGGGCCGCTCATCCTGGGCTCGCCCTGGGCGCTCGTGCCGGCGGCGGCTGTGGCGGGGCTCATCCTCCTGCGGATGCTGCTCGAGGATCGCGCCCTGCGTGCGGACCTGCCGGGGTACGCGGACTACGCCGGTCGCGTGCGGCGGCGCCTCGTGCCGGGGGTCTGGTAGCGCCACGCACTCCCGTGTGCAGCCGGGCCGCGGCCCGGCTAGGCTACCGCGCGATGCTACTCGGGATCGACCACCTGGTGATCGCCGTCGCCGACCCGGATGAGGCGGCGGCGCGGCTGGAGGAGACGCTGGGGCTCGCGGCCACCGGGGGCGGCCGGCATGATGCGCTCGGGACGTTCAACCGGATGGTCTGGCTCGGCGACAGCTACGTCGAGCTGCTCGGAGTCTTCGATCGCGACCTGGCCGGGCGTTCCTGGATCGGCGCGCCGGCGCTGGAGGCGCTCGATCGGGGTGGCGGGCTCGCGACGTGGGCGATCGCCACCGACGCGCTCTCGGCCGACCTGGCCGCGCGCCGCGCCGGCGGCTCGGAGCTCGGCGATCCGATCGACGGGGAACGGCGCCGCGCCGACGGTGCCCTCGTCCGGTGGCGCCTCGCCGCGCCGCGCCACCTCGGGCCGGGCGACCCGCCGTTTCTCATTGAACACGACGGGACGGCGGCCGAGTGGACGCCCGCCGAGCGCGCCGCCCGTCGGGCGCTGGCGCATCCGCTGGGCGGGCCGGCCCGCCTCGCGATGCTGGAGCTTCCCGTCGACGACGTCGGCCGCACGAGCCTGCGGTTCTCCCGCGCGGTTGGACTGCGGTTCCGGCCGTCGCTGGCCGGCGCAGGTGCCCGGGACGCGGACGTGGGTGGCCAGGCTCTCCGTCTGCGCCGGCGGCGCGGAGGACCGGGCGCGGCCGTTGTCCACCTGGTCGCACCCGTGCCCGAGGGACGCGATGCGGAGCTCCTGGGCTGCGGCTGGGACGTGCGTCCGGCCCGCTGACGGCCGGGGCATCCCGCCGATGGCGCGGGCAAGAGGGGCTATCGGCTCCCCGGAGCTGCCGCGAACGGCCGCACACGTTCCGTCTACCATGGCCCGCATGGAAGCGCAGCAGCGCATTCGCGCCGAACAGTACGCCCTCGCGTTCGAGAGGGCCCAGCTGGCGTTCATCGGGCTCGTCGAGTCGTTGACCGACGAGCAGTGGCATCGCATCGGCCGCAACTACCCGCAACGCCTCAACGAAGAGGACGAACAGCGTCCCGTCGGCGTCATCGCCCACCACGTGGCGATCAACACGCCGTGGATCATGGAGCGCATCGAGCGCATGCTCGAGGGCCGCTCGCTGCCGCCCGTCGACATCAGGGAGCTCAACGCGCGGCAGGCGGCGGAGCACGCCGCGGTCTCGAAGGACGAGGTCCTGCAGTTGCTGCGCGAGCAGCAGCCGGCAATCGCGGCCAGGGTCCGGGCGATCCCCGACGATCAGCTCGACCAGTCGCGCGACACGCCGGCCGGGCCGATGTCGGTGGCGCAGCGCCTCGAGCGCGTCCTGATCGGCCACATCGCGGTGCACCAGGGCTCGATCGAGGCGGCGATCGGCTGATCTCGCGCGGAGGTGCGCCGGTCGGAGCCGTCCGCCCCGGCCGGCCGTGACGCAGCCTGCGAGCCCGGTCAGGCGGCGGCGTCGCGCACCGGGCGGGCGACCTCGGCGGCCATGCGCCGGAGCCCGTCCGTGCCCAGGCGCCCCGGCACCCCGATGATCAGGTGGGCTGCCCCCGCCTGCAGGAAGCGAAGGGCGGTCTCGCGGGCCTCGCGCCGCTCGTGGAGCGATCCCCCCGCGTTCAGCTGCCCGGCGAAGGTGAAGTCGTCGGGGTCGCGTCCGGCGGCGTCGAGCGCCCGCCGGATCTCGTCGCGCTTCTGCGCGAAGTAGGCGACGTCACCCGGGCGGTTGCCCGGCATCACCCAGCCCTCGGCATGGCGGGCCGCGAGCGCGATGCCCCGGCGCTTCTGACCGCCCAGCCAGATCGCCGGGCCCTCCGGCCGCACCGGCGGCGGCTCGTTGGTGGCGGCCCTGAGAGGGTAGAAGGGGTCGTCGACGGTCACGCCCGGGGGCCGCCGGGCAGCCTCCGAGAAGAGCGCCGACAGCACGCCCACCGCGCTCTCGAACCGGTCGAACCGTTCGCGCAGCGGGGGGAGCGGGATCCCGAACTGCTCGTGCTCGCCCTCGTGCCAGCCGGCCCCGAGTCCGAGGATGAAGCGACCGCCGGTGACGTGGTCGAGCACGGTGGCCGACTTCGCCACCACGGCCGGGTGACGGAACGTGTTCGAGGCGACGGCGACGCCAACCCACATGCCGGGGACACGTGCTGCAAGCGCGGCCAGCAGGGTGAGCGACTCGTAATTCGCCCCGCCATGCTCGCGGCTGGCATCGCTGAGATGGTCGCTCGTCCACCCGGCATCGAACAGCCGGAGCTCGCCAGCCAGCGTCCACGTGGCCGCCATCTCCGGCCAGTCGACACCGACCCCGTCGGTGGCCGAGATCCGAAAGCCGAGGAGTCCGGGACGCGATCGCACAGTGCCTCCGGCAACGCAGGTGGGGTCCGTTCGTTGCTTCCCCGAGGTTCCTCGCTCTGCCGCCGGACGTCAAGCAGTGAGCGTGGCGGGCTCCCCGGCGGCCCGGTCCGGCTCTACCGGTCCACGGGGCCCGGGGTCGAGGTACGGGAGGACGAGCTTCGGGACGGCGATTGCGCGGGCGGCAAACCCTCGGCGTCGCCGTGGACGTTCGGGCTGCGGCCGTGACGGGGACCTGGCCGGCGACGGGCGGGGTCGACGGATGGCGACGCCGCCGCGAGAGACGGGGAGACGATCGCAATGGCCGCCGAGGGAGTGGCCGGAGGGTCGCCCAGTCGGTGGAACGCGTAGCGGTAGGCGTCCCGTGCGACGGCGGTGAGCGGCAGGGACAGGATCGCTCCAAGGAGGCCGGCGACCGCACCGCCGACGACCAGCGCAACGATGACCACGCCCGGATGCAGGTTGATCGCGGCGCCCTGGATCTTCGGCACCAGCGCCTGGTTCTCGATCTGCTGGATCGCCGTGTAGAGGAGGAGCGCGGCGACGACGCCGGGCAGGCCGGCAGTCGCCCCGACCAGGACGGCGGGAACCGCGGAGATCACCGGGCCGATGAGCGGCAGGAGCTCGAGGAGGCCTGCGGCGAGCGCCAGCAGCACGGCGTACCGGGCGAAGACGGGATCCACGATGACCGCCAGGAGCTGCAGGCCGACGAAGGATGCGGCACCCACGACCCCGCCGAGGACGAGCTGGGCCCGGACCCAGCGTCCGAGGGCCCGCGATGTGATCGCCGCGAGCGCCTGCACGTCCGGACGCCACGACGCCGGCATGGCCTGCACGAACGAGGCGGTCAGGGAGGGCCAGTCCCTGAGGACGAAGAAGATCCAGGCCGGCAGGATGACGTAGCCGACGGCGCCGCCGATCACGCCGATTGCCCCGCCCACGATCGGTCGGAGCAGCGACACCACGTCCACGCGCCCTGCCCCGGCCACCAGGTCGTCCAGTGCCTGGCGGACCTCGGGCGCAAGGTTGAGGCCGGCATAGGCGTCGTCGAGCCCGCGACGCACGACGGAGATGAACCGCGGGAGGTCGTCGGCGAAGGAGGCGGCCTGGGCGACGAGCGGGGTCAGGATGATCGCCAGGAGCGCGAGGATCCCCGCGGCGGCCAGCAGGATGACGATGAGGGTCGCGAGGGAGCGTGACAGCCCCAGCTGCGCGAGGCGGTCGACGAGCGGCGACAGCAGGAAGATGAGCAGCAGGCCGACGACGAACGGCCGGAGAGCGCTGCCTGCAACCAGCAGGAACGCGAGCAGCAGCACGGCCGACACCACGAACAGGGCCGCCCTTCGCGGAGGCTGTTGCAGCCGGCGCGGGAGGGCTGCCGTCATGCCAGGGCCTCGCACGGCAGCACCGCCCGCACGATCATGCGGGAGGCCGCGCGCTGGTGCGCCGCCTCGTCCGCGCCGTTCGTCGCGATCCCTGCGCCCATCGACGTCAAACCCCCGCTGGAGCGTGGCGCCGCGGGGGCCGCGCCGCCAGTGCCATGGGGATCGACAGATGGCCCCGGCGGCCTGCGCGCCGTCAGGCAGCCGCGCGTCCAGCCGCCTGCCGCTGCCGATGCGGGCCGGCCTCGGGCCCGCCTCGGGCCCGCTCCCGCCCGCGGCGACGGTCCGCCACGAGCAGGTTGCTTGCGTTCTTGCGCAAGTAGTAAAGTAACGGGCGACAGCGGCGCCGACCTGGACAGGACGGCGGTCGGACGCGGCGCGAGCGCGCCGGTCGATCGCTCTGAGGCGCCCCGAGCGAGAGGTTCCCGACGTGGAGATGATCATCGACTTCCCGGGCGGCGCACGCGTGGACGCCCATTACGGCGACTTCGTCGTGCCGACGGATCAGCCCCCGGCCGGTGGCGGCGAAGGCTCCGCGCCCACGCCGTTCCTGACCTTTCTGTCCACGATCGGGACGTGCGCGGGCATCTACGTGCTGGGCTTCTGCCGGCAGCGGGGCATTCCGACCGATGACATCCGCCTCGTCCAGCGGATGTGGGCCGACCCGCGCACCGGCCTCGTCACGAAGGTGCAGGTGACGATCGAGCTGCCCGAGGACTTCCCGGCGAAGTACGTGGATGCCGTCGTCCGCGCCGCAGACCAGTGCGCCGTGAAGAAGCACTTCGAGCACCCGCCGGTGATCCTGGTGGACAGCGTCCTCGGCGCACGGGCGCGCGTGTAGCCGAGGGCCGGCAGGCCAGGGACCGGATCCAGGGGGCGGGCGACCGCGGCGAGCGCGAGCGCTCGGGATGCGGCTGGCACGAAGGTGTGCCGTTAGGCTGGCTGCTGCGCGGAAGCGGCGAACCGTCTGCGCGGGTATCCCGATCGCACCTATGCTGTTAGCCGCCGCGCCATTCGACGAACCGCATGCGCAACGGCTCGCGCACGACGACCCCCTTGCGCATCGTGGCGGTCCTCTCGGAGGGATCGAGCGACGGGCGGCCCGTGGTGATGCGGGCCTGACCTGCGGCGCGCAGGTTGCGGACCCAGCCGACCCCCTCGCCCAAGGCCGCCTGGACGAAGCGCCGATCGTGGAACGCCTGTATCGCCACCGGCAGGCGGTACTCGCGGCTGCTCGACCGGCCACGCACGGTGAGAAGCACGTTGGGCCCTCCCGGGGCAGGCACGCGCCCGGACGCCATCGCGGCGACCGCGGTGAACACGATCACCGGGGGCCTCTGGGCGGGCCGAGTAGGCCACGGGTGCCCACGCCGTTCAGGCATGGCCCGTCAACGCTCATCGGCCTGTGGTCCGATGTCTCCACGCGATCAAGTCCAGGACCAAGCCGGGAACGAGGATCGCCCCACCGATCATCATCCAGAAGGTCTCGTTGGGCTGCACGCATGAGGGCTCCTGCGCGCACGACCAGGTGATCTCCGCGAGGAACACGAACCACATCGCTCCGAACCCGGTGAGGGCCCCGCCCAGGCGCGCCGACCACGGCCCGGTGGCGACGAGCAGGGCCACGAGCACCAGGCCGGGCCACAGCAGCAACCCGGCTCCCACCGCGTAGCACAGGCCGAGCACCGCTCCGACCCCGAACCCGAGCAGGAAGTTCGGCCACGGTCGTCCAATCATTCCGCTGTGGAGAGCGTGCGCGCCCGACCGCTGGGGGTCAACGGTGACCGCGTTCCCGCACATCGCGACGTCAGCGCCATAGGCTACGCAACGACGGTCACTCGGACGACTGGACACGTCCCGTCCGTCTCACTGTCCGTCGCTGAGTGCCAGCACCACCCGTTCGTCGAGAGCGTCACCACACCGGGCGCGATTGCGCGATACGCGCCCGTTGCTCCGGCATCGGACACCGACACCAGCCGAAGCACGCGGGCATCGGGACTCGCAGGTAGGGGATACGGCGGCCCCATTGACGTCGAACCGGCAGTGGTGCCTGGCATGTGCAGGTCGAGTTCCTCGCCGACGTGGAGCCGCACCTCGGCGGGAGGGTCGAGGAGGATTCCGTCGCACGCTCCAAGGCCCGCATGGGTCACCGAGGCGGTTCGGTAGACAGCCGGCCAGGCGCACGTCGTCGGGGGGATGCCGGACAGGCCCGCCCACCAGGGCGACGTGGCGGGCCTCGCAACGGCATGGATGGCCACGGCAGCGATCGAGCCCGCCACGACGATGGCGGCGAGACCGATGATCCAGCGACGCCTGGCTGGTCCCAACCCTACTCCGACCTTCGACGTCCGACTGCCCATCGACGCAGCGATCGCACCCTCGGTTCCAGTCTCGCCTCCACCAAGGGCACACTCCATGTGGTGGGGCGCTTTCCGCCCGCAGCGTGCCCGCGACGACTCCTGCGCGAGGGCGTCCGCGGGCCGCACAGGCGCGCGGGGAGGCCGAGCTCACCGACCCGAAGTCGCCACCATCAGCACCTCCTGCCGGACTGGGTCTCTACCTCCTGCCGGACTGGGTGGCCCCGGCTGTTGATATGAGAGCAGCGGCCCGATGGCACCACCGCCTCAGCCTGGATCGCGCTCCGACGAACCTGCGAGTTGCTCGAGCTGCGCCTCGCGGCGGTCGGACGCGGCCCGGAGGTCCGGCATCACCCAGGCCCGAGGGCGGGCGGTCAGCCGTGCGTCGCTTCGCGTGAGCGTGGCGGTGAGGCCGTGTCAGGGACTGGCACCGGTGGTGGTGAGCGCCGCCACTACCCGGTCCATGAAACTCGCGTCGGTGCTCCTCGGCGGGTCGCTCGTGCGCACGAGGAGCGCCACGTTCGCCACGCGCAGCCAGCGGCACTGGAACCCGCCCTGCCCGTCGCTGGTCCCCAGCGCCTGCGCGGCGAGCGCGGCCGTCGTCCCTTCAGCGATCGGCAGGGCGCGGGCCAGCGCGTCCGGTGACGGGCCGATCTCGACCAGGGACACGCTCGGCACGTCGGGAGGGATCACCGCCACCGCGTAGTCCCGCGCCGCCGGCAGGATCTGCCCGCAGTCGGCAATAGAGAAGCGGTCTCCGACCGGGTCGAGGGCGAGGCCCGGCACCACGGTGCGCAGCCCGGAAGTCACGCGCGCGACGTCGAGGGGGTGGGGTGCGGTCGCCGCGTCGCCCGTCCAGAGCACGGCATCGGCGACCATCGCCCGACCGCACGCCGTGTCCTGGCCGCCGCACTCACTGGCCCGCGGGTCATGGACATGGACGCGCTGGATGGCCGGTCCGCTCTGGAGCCCGCTCGTGTCGAGGAAGTGGAAGGTGAGCTCGCCTGCCGCGACGAGGTTGCCCGAGCCGTCGCCGGCGACGTCGCTGAAGGCCGGCTGCCCGCACGGGGCGAGCCACTCCGCGCCCGCTGACGGCAGCACAGCCGGGCAGGCGAGGGGCAGCCCGGGGACGACAGTCACCCAGCCGCCGAGCAGGAACGGCGTCGCGTCCGGCGTGGCGCGGGCATGGGCGAGCGCGGCTGCGCCGCGCAGCACGGGCTGACCGTCGAGGGTCCGGGGCAGGCCGTCGGGATAGCGGTCGGTCACAGCGGATGCCGACGCGGCTGGGGACGCGGCCGGGGCGAGCCGCACGTCCGTCTCCACCGACCACGGCGCCGGCGCCTGGTCGAGCCGCAGGTGGAACGGGATCGGCGGGAGGCGGGCGCGATCCAGCGCCAGCACGATCTCGGTGGCGACGCCCACCCCAGCACAGGCAGAGACCGCGCCGCTCGGGGCGGGTGGCAGGGTCTCGAAGTTGCTGGCGTCCTGCAGTTCGACCGCCACGAGGCCCGCGGCATCGAACGTCACGCCGGCGAGGCGCACCTGTGCGCAGATCGGACCGGCGCCGGTGAGGAAGCCGAGCGCGACCACGATCTCCCAGTTGAGATCAACCGACGGCGGGTCGCCGACGTTCAGGAACCCCCAGAGCCGCGCCAGCGACGCCGACGTGTCCGCGACGTCGAGCCAGTTGTTGTCGAAGAACGTGCCGGGCAGCGAGACGCCAGGCGGCACCGTAGGGGTCCAGCCGTGGCGCGTCGCGAGCAGCACGCGCCAGCCGACGCCGGACATCGCCTGGCCCGAGACGAAGACGCCCGACGGATCCGACACCGTCGCGACGGCCGTCGGCTGCCCGATCGTGGCTCGTGGATTGAACGACGGGACCGCACCCCGCGAGGGGGCCGACGACACCGACGGACCGAACGACGCCGAGCTCCCGCACGCCGCGACGAGCAGCATGACCAGACACCCGAGAGCGACACGCCTCATCGCACCTTCGACGCTGCCTCCGCCACAGGAGTTCCCAACGCCTCCGGCTCCTGTCGCAACCCCTGCTGGTCGAGAGCCCCCCTTCCCGTGTTCCCCCGAATCCGGCACAGGCGACCTCTCGGTTGACAGGCACTGTGACAGACACGGGCGGCGTGCCGTCCCGCTCGAGGTCCGGCAGTTGTCGTTCAGTTGATCGGGGAGTTGGGGTGGCCTAGGGGACTTGAACCCCTAACCATCGGATCCACAATCCGATGCTCTGCCAATTGAGCTAAGGCCACCGCGGGGGCACCGGCGTCCATGCGACGGCACCAGACCACGCCACACCGTCGGTCGGGCCGCGGGTGGGCGCGCCGAAGTCTACCCCAAACGCCCGCGTCGACGCGGCCGGTGGGGCCCCGAGTGCCGTGCTAGTGCTGCGTCGATCGCGACGCGACGCGCCGGCCCCCGCCGATCCCTGTCGCGCAGCGCGTCGGCCGGCCCGGCCCCCGGCCGGGCTCGCCAGCCCGTTGTGACGGGGAGCAACTGGTACCCACGGCTGCGTCGGGACCGGGACGTCCGGGCGATTGGGGACCGCCGATCCGAAGCCTAGCCTCCGGACGTCGCTGCTCCAGCCGGCTCGCACGGAGACCGCCGCACCTTGATCTCGCCACGCCGCCTCGCCCGCTTCGTCCTCGGGAGCCTGGTCGCCCTCGCGGTGGTCGGCTGGACCTTCGCGATCCCGGCGGCGCAGGTTGCGCGTGCGTGGGACGCGGGCACCTTCAGCGCCTCGGACGAGAGCCTGCTCTTCTCGCTGACCAACCAGGCGCGGGCGGCTTCGGGCCTGGCGCCCCTGCGCAACGACAGCCAGCTGCATGTGCTCGCCGAGTGGCGGGCGCAGGACATGTCCGTGCGCGACTACTTCTCGCACCAGATCCCGCCCCAGGGATACGAGGTGTTCCACTACATGGACCTGCGGGGGATCCAGTACGTGCTCGCCGGCGAGAACATCGGCTGGGACGACGCGGCCGACGACCAGGCCACGACCATGATCCAGCAGATGTTCATGAACTCGCCCGAGCACCGCTCGAACATCCTCGGCGCGCTCTGGGACTCGATGGGCGTCGGCGCCTACAAGGGCACCGACGGCAGGCTCATGTACTGCGTGCTGTTCAAGGAGACGAAGCCCGCCGCGACGCCCACGCCCACGCCGCGACCGACCCCGGTCCCGACGCCGCGCCCGGTCTCCACTCCGGCCCCGGTCTCTACTCCACATCCTGCCTCCACGCCGCACCCGGCTCCGGTCGCGACCCGACCGCCGACTCCGACGCCCACCGAGGCGCCGGCCGCGACCCCGACGCCCAGCCCATCCCCGAGCCCGTCCCCCAGCCCGAACCCGACGGCGACGCCATCGCCCGCCGCCCTGGTCCCGGCCGACACCTCCGGTCCCACTGCGCCGACGGCCCAGCCCGTGGTCACACCGACCCCGCTGCCGGCCGGGGAGACCAGCCAGCGCGTCGTCGATGACGCACCTCCGCCCGGGCTGCTCGAGTCGCTGATCGGCGGTCTCATGGGGGCAACGCCCGGCCGCTAGCGCCGGGATCGTCGCGCGGGAGACGCTGGCCTCCGCGCGGGTTGCGGACGGTCCCCCTGTGGCGCGCGCCCCGGTACACTGCCCGAATGCCGCCGATACTCGAGGCACGTGACCTCACCAAGACCTACCGTGCCGGCGAGGCGGAGGTCCACGCCCTGCAGGGCGTTTCGCTGGCCGTGCAGCCGGGCGAGTTCCTCGCGCTGATGGGAGCCTCCGGAAGCGGCAAGACCACGCTGCTCCAGCTGCTGGGCGGGCTGGACCGCCCCACCTCCGGCGAGGTCGTCCTCGACGGGGTGACGGTCTCCACCCTCGACGACGACCGGGCCACCCGGCTGCGCCGCGAGAAGACCGGGTTCGTGTTCCAGGCGTTCAACCTGGTCCCCCTGCTCTCCGCCCGGGAGAACGTGGGCCTGCCGTTCCTGCTGGCCGGTCGCGATCCGAACGGCGGAGAGGCGGCGGCCCGGGTGGACGAGGCGCTCTCGCTGGTGGACCTGCGGTCCAAGGCAGACCGCCGTCCCGACGAGCTCGCGTTCGGCGAGCAGCAGCGGGTCGCGATCGCGCGGGCCATCGCCGGGCGCCCCGCGATCCTCTTCGCCGACGAGCCGACCGGCAACCTGGACTACGCCACCGGCAACGAGATCCTCCAGTACCTGTACCGCTCGTGCGCGGAGCGCGGCCAGACGGTGGTGCTGGTCACGCACGACGCGCAGGCGGGCGCCTACGCGGACCGGGTGCTGTTCCTGCGCGACGGGCGCATCCTCGACGAGATCGGGCTGGGGCGCCGCACGGAACACCCGGCGCGGCCCCTGATCGAGCGACTCGCGCTGCTGGGCCAGTAGCCGCCGATGCGCGATCCGCGAGGGCTGGGCTGGCGGGCACTCCGGCGCCGGCCGCTGCGCACGACCCTCACGGTGACCGGCATCGCGATCGGCGTGGCGCTCGTCTTCGCCGCGCTGTCGGTGGACGCGGCGGCCTCCAGCGGTGCCGCCGGCTACGCGCGGGAGATCTCCGGCCGGGCAGACCTGGTCGTGCGGGCGTTCGGGGAAGGGACGCTGTCGCCGGCCAGCCTCGCGGCCGTTTCCGGCACGCCGGGCGTGATCCAGGCCTCGCCGCAGGTGCGGCGCCCGACGTTCGCCTCCGACCAGGGCCGGTCGCTCGGCGCGGTGACGCTGGTGGGCGTGGATCCCGCGGCCGACCGCGCCCTCCACGACGAAACGCTGACGGCCGGC
>JAJYEB010000360.1 GCA_021790375.1 Chloroflexota bacterium
CGGAATCGGTCTCGTCGAGGATGGCGAGCTCCGGCTGGAGAACGGCCATCTGCAGCATCTCGAGCCGCTTCTTCTCGCCGCCCGAGAAGCCCTCGTTCACGTAGCGGCCGGCGAACGCGTCGTCGAGCTTGAGCAGGGACATCTTCTCGCGCATGAGCTTGCGGAAGGCGCCCATCGTGATCCCGCCGCGCGCCGGGTCCGAGGGGTCGTACTGCGCCTGCCCATCGAGCCCGCGCATGCGGGCGTTGAGCGCCGTGCGCAGGAAGCTCGCCACGGACAGCCCGGGGATCGCGGTCGGGTACTGGAAGGCCAGGAAGATGCCGAGGCGCGCCCGCTTGTCGGGCGAGAGCGCCAGGATGTCGTGGCCGCGCCAGGTCGCCTCGCCCTGCGTGACCTTGTACGCCGGGTGGCCCATGAGAGCGTAGGCCAGCGTGGTCTTGCCCGACCCGTTCGGGCCCATGATCGCGTGGACCTCGCCGCGGGGGACGGTCAGGTCCACGCCGGCGAGGATCTCCCGGTTCGGGTCGGCGATCGGCACCACGTGCAGGTCGCGGATCACCAGTTCGTTGTCGCCCGCGGTGGGGCTCGCATCAGGCACGGTGGCGCCGCTCGCGGTCGGGTTCGTGTCGCTCACGGTTGGGGTTCGACTCCTCGGGACGGTGGCCGGCCCCGCGCTCCGGTTCTTCGCCGCGGCGGGGACCGATGGATCAGACGACGACGTGCGTTGGGTGGACGCCGGGCGCAGGGACGAGCGGACGCGCGAGGTCGGCGAGGGTCAGGGAGTCCACGGCGTCGGTGATGGCGTCCCGGACCCTGACCCAGAGGGTGTTCACGGTGCAGAAGGTAGTACGGCCGCACTGACCGGATGTCTCGCGGTCGTGGGCGGCGCAGATCATCGGGACGATGGGTCCCTCCAGGGCGCGGAGCACGTCGCCCATGCGGATCTCTCCGGGGTCGCGGGCCAGCGTGTACCCGCCGCGCGCCCCCCGGTGGCTGATGACCAGGTCGGCCTCGCGCAGGCTCACGACGAGCTGCTCGAGGTAGGGCCGAGGCAGGTCCTCGTGATCGGCCACGTCGGCCAGGCTCACGGGGCCCTCGCCGTAGTGGCGGGCGAGCTCCACCATCAGCCGCACGCCGTACTCGCCCTTCGTGGAGAAGTGCACGGCGCCGGTGCTCATGAAGCTGGTTCGCACGGTCGAGTCGCTGCCCCCGGGTGTTCGCTCAGGTCGGTGGCGATCTCCGATCGGTCCGGGTACGGTGGTCGGTCGACTCGCCCGGCCTGGCCCGATCTGCTCGGACCGTACCGACCTGCTCGCCCGGCGTCGCGTCCCGCCAATTCCGACGGAAATCGTCGGATTTGAGTCTAGTGGCTTGCGCACATGGCGTCAACGGAGGTGGGGGGTAGTGAGCGGCGGACAGCTCGCTACTTCCGGTGACCAGCCAGCGCAGCCCGATCCAGCGCATCCGGCTCCGCACCTCGAGGCCGGGGTCGACACGGTGCGTCATCACCAGTTCGCTGATCGCGCATTCCTTTCGGCGACCCGGAACTCGATCCTGTCCTGGATCCGCTCCGAGATGTCCACACCGACCACCCGGCAGTCGTACGTCCTGGCGGCGTGGACGGGCCCGACGCCGATCCCGCAGCCGACCTCGAGGATCTCCCGGGCATCCCGGGCGTGGCAGAGGGAGAGGAGCGACCTCGTTGCGGGGAGACCGCCCATGTGCTTCGTGATTCCGACGTACGCCTGCATGTCGACCATCGGCGGCCCGATGCATGGGCCCAACCGCCGTGCCGATCGCACCGGCCTGATGATGGGCCCCGGGATCCGGACGCGCAGAGGCTTTCGTCGCGAACGATCCCTACCGCTCGCGATCTCCAGCATCGCCGCGGACCCGGCGACCGATGGCTCTTGCGCCAGCGCTCCCGTCGGTGACACGATCGGCCGAGAGGACGGTCGACGGCGTGGCGTCGGCGACGGACTGGGGGCGATCCGGATGCAGCCGGATGCAGTGGGCCTGGCGCTTGCGACGAGCGTGCTCGCGGTCGTGATCGCGGCATTCGGGCTCGTGAGCCGGGTGGTCTCGGGCGCGGTGGCCGGGCTCTCGTACGCGATCGGGCTGGCCGTCGCGCGGGGCATCGCGGAGTGGGCAACGTCCGAGCCGACTGCGCAGACTGTACCGACGGGCGACCCAGACGATGCTCCACCGGGAACGGGCAGGGACCGGCTCGAAGCCGACGACGACGCGCTCGACGCCCGCGCCGTGGTGCTGGCCCGGGTGGTCGGCGGCAGGCCGCGGGCGCGTATCCAGTGCCGTACCGCTGGTGTGTGACGTTCGTCACATGTGACGAGACACTCGGCCCTTTCGCCGCTCCCGCGCGGGAGCGCCCACGTCTCGGTCGTGCCGCGGCTGTACGGGCTCGGGAGCGTATTCGGCAAGACGCTCCGCGACTCGCGCATCAGCGCGCTGGCGGTCGCGGCGGTGGTGGGCCTCACGGTGTTCGCCGGAGGCGAGGCCATGGCCAGCACGTACGGAACGGCCACGTCCCGGCTCGAGCTGGCGCGGTACGCGGCCGACCTGCCGCCGGCCATGCGCGGGCTGTACGGCGACCCGGTCGCCGTCGACACGGTGGGCGGTTTCGTGTCCTGGCACTACG
>JAJYEB010000361.1 GCA_021790375.1 Chloroflexota bacterium
TCGCAACTTCGGCTGAGGGGCCGGAACGCACGCTGAGGGGCCGGAACGCACTCAGCGATCGCGCTCGCGGCATCCCGCCGCATGCTGGCCGCGGCATCCTGCAGGAATTGCACCGGCAGAACGCCGCCGCAGTGTTGGCCCACGGCATCCTGCAGGACTTGCAGCGGCAGCATCGCGCCGCAGTGTTGGCCCACGGCATCCTGCAGGACTTGCACCGGCAGAACGCTATGGCTGTTTCGAGGTCGGCTGGAGACCCGGCGGGCCGCTTTCGTGGTCCGGCGGGTGCTCCGCGCGAGCCGGATGCCGTTCACGCGTGCTCGACTGCGGCCCGACACCTGCCTCATGGCCCCGACGGACGCGCTCCGGGCCGCCGGGACCGGACTTACTGTTCCCCCGGTGCAAAACTTGCAGGAAAGAGAGGGCGGCCAGCGGGGATCGGGGGTCGGCAAGCCAGCCGGCTATCGTGCGCCCGTCGGCAGGGAAGGCAGCCCGAAGCACGGCGGAGTGTGCGGCCAGCCGGGCCCTGTTCGTGCGCGTGTCGGCGATCACGACCCACGCACTCACTGTCGCCCCGTTCGTGGCCCAGCCACGCTCCCTTCCGATTCGTGCTGCGAGGCGTCTTCGTCGGTCCATCGAGGCGAGCAGATCCTGTACGTCCACGATGGCCGTCTTGAGTTCGATCACCAGCAGCATTCGCCGCGTCTCATGCCACGCCAGCACGTCGATCACTCCCCGTTCGCCGTAGAACGAGAACGAGACCTCCGGCGCGAAACGCCAGCCGGGCATCGCACCGAGCCGGAGCGCCACGACCTCGTGCATCGCCGAGTGCCCCGAGTTCAGGAGCCGGTCCAGTTCGCCGCCGCGCCATCGCGGAACGATGTCGAGCCGGATGCCGAGCGTGGCCGCGACCCGGTCCATGGTCCGGAAGCTGTACGAGGCGAGATGGCCTTGCTCGATCCGGCAGACGGTCGAGGGCGACATGCCGGCCTCCCGAGCCACATCGGCCTGGCGTAATCCCCGCCGCCTTCGTACGGCCCGGATTGCCGCACCTACCCGTTGCTCCATCCGTCAATCCTGCCAGTGGCGGCTTCACGGGCACGCCACGCGCGCTTCACGGGCACGCCACGGGCGCTTCACCGGCGCCCATCAGGAGCCGACCAGGCGGGCCGAGCCCCCGCACCCGGCATAAGAGACGCGGGCCGCCGCCGCGTGCAGTCACACCCATCAGACCGCGGGTGGGACAGCCCGGCCTGCCGAGGCATCTCTGTTGCGGACGACCCACGCCGCGCTCGCCTCCTTACTGTCGAGCGGTGGACACCGGCGGAGCGCGATGAGTCGCCAGGGGACGGTCATGGCGGGGAACGCGACACGGGGCGAGCGACCAGCGCACGGGGCAACTGAAGCAACCACCTGGGGGGTCGAACCGGCTGGTGGAAGACCGGTGCACAGCATCGTCGCACAGGCCATGTCGGAGAGCCGGATAGCTGGTGAGGAACCGGCGCACGAGATCGGGACGCCGGTGCCGGCCGGGGAGGCCGGCGACGCACCCGCGAGCGACACGCCCCCGAGCGACACGCACCGGCTCCCGGGGCCACCCCGCAGGACGGCAGCGCCCGCCGCGGTCGTGCTGCTGGTGCTGGCCACCATCGCCGCCGTCGTCCTTCCCCAGTTGCCCCCGGCATCGCCGGGCGGGGCGACATCCCCCGGATCGTCGGCGTCCCCAGCGCCGTCGCCCCAGGCGCCGTCCACGTCGAACGCGCCCGCCCAGGCCCCATCGGCCCCTCCATACCCCCGGACGCGTGGCAGCAACTCACCCTCGCGGCCTACGCCCCCATCGCGGATCTCGCGGCCACCCGGGTCGACTCCGCCGGCGTCGCGCCCGACACCGACTTCGTCCTGACCGAGCGCAACGGCGAGCCCCCCGAGGCCATCGCCGCGCGGCTGGAGGTCGAGCCCGCCGTCGAACTCCGGGTCAGCAAGGCTTCCGGGACGGCAACCGTCCGTCCGGCATCCGCGCTCAAGGCCGGCGTCCTGTACCACTTCGCCCTCCGCGGCCCCGACGGGTCACTCCAGGGTTCCTGGGTCTTCCAGGTGCGGCAGCCGCTGCACGTGGTGGGCACCCTCCCGGGCGACCAGGCGACCGACGTGCCGCCCGACACGGGAATCGAGGTCAGCCGCCGGCCTCGTTCCAGGCGGACCGGTACGTGCAGGACAGCATGTACGGGACCGACCTGGTCGCGCTGATGCCCTACGCGTCCGGTGACCTCGAGCTGACGATCCGCACGCTCCTGGCCGCGCCCGGCGCGTTCGACCCGTCCGAGTCGGGCCTGGGCCTGGCGACCTTGGACCTGGCGACCCTGCTGTCCGATCCCGCGAGGACCTCCGGCGAGAAGCTCCTCGCCCTGGTCGGGCTGGCGGCGCTGGGCGAGCCGGTGCTCGGGGACCTCCGCGAGGCCGCAGCCGCCCCGGACCTCGCTCCCACCATGCGTCTCTACGCGGCGCTGGGTCTCGCGGCGCTGGGCGACGAGGCCGGAGCGCGCGCCATCGAGCGCAGCCTGCTCGGCCAGTACGGCCAGCGGTATGGATCGCTGGTCCGCCTGCACGTCTCGGAGGATGGCTCGGCGATCTCGGAGGCCACGGCGCTGCTGGCGT
>JAJYEB010000013.1 GCA_021790375.1 Chloroflexota bacterium
ACGTCATGTTCGAGATCCCGGAGCGTGCGGACATCCGCCGGTGCATCATCACCGAGGAGACCATCCGCGGCAGGCGACCCCCGCTGCTCCTGACGCAGGCGCAGCTGGACAAGGGCGTCGACGAGACCAACTACGAGGCGCTCGCCGAGGGCGCCAGCGCATAGGGCCGCGCGGGCGCGAGGCGCTCGTCGCAGGCGGCGGACCGTCCGTGGCAACCCCCCGGCGTGCTCCGGTCACGTCCGGGGCGCGAGGACGCGTGTGGTACGCTCTCGTCCTTCACGGCGACGACCGGGAAGAGTAGCGCCGCACCGACCGCAGAGACCGCGAGCGGGAGGCTGTGAGCCCGCGGGGAGACGGGCGGCGTGAAGGTCGCCCGCGAGCCGTGTGGCTGACGCCCGTTACAGCGTCGAGAGGGCGTCCGGGCGCGCGAAACGGCCAGACCGGGCAGGTCCGCAGCACATGGAACGCGGTGGACCGGCAGGCGCAGCCGCGAAGCACCCCGACCGGGATGACCGGTTCGGACCCGGCGTCGAACCAGCAGGTGGTACCACGACCCCGTTCGTCCGCTGGGCGAGCGGGGTTCGCGATTCCCGGTCCTGTGCGGGGCCGGCGGGACTGCGGCGCCACGCGGGAGACCGGGGCGCCACGAGGGAGACCGAGGCAGGGATGAGCGATACGCACGAGGAGACGGAGACGACCGGACCGGCCGGCGAGGGCAGCCGTCACGAGCTGCCGAAGACCTACCAGCCCGACCGGGTCGAGCGCGGCCTCTACGACCGCTGGGAGGCCGCGGACGTCTTCGCCCCCGATGGGGCCGGGAGCCGCGCCGACTGGTCGAGGCCGCCGTTCGTCATCATCCAGCCGCCGCCGAACGTCACCGGCGCGCTCCATCTCGGGCACGCACAGCGGGCCACCGTGGAGGACGCCCTGATCCGACATGCGCGGATGACGCGGCGCCCGACCCTGTGGCTGCCGGGCAAGGACCACGCCTCGATCGCCGCCCAGTACGTGCTGGACCGCCTGATCGCCGACGAGGGCGCGAGCCGGGAGTCGCTCGGCCGGGAACGGTATCTCGAGCGCATGTGGCGGTTCGTGAGGGACGTGCAGGGCATCATCGCGGACCAGCACCGGCGCATCGGGGCGTCGGCGGACTGGCGGCGCGAGCGCTTCACGATGGATGCCGTCTCTGCCCGCGCCGTCCGCACGGCGTTCCGCCGGCTGTTCGAGGATGGGCTCGCGTACCGGACCGAGGCGCTGATCAACTGGTGCCCGGGATGCCGCACCAGCGTCTCGGACCTGGAGGTGATCCCGAAGCCCGAGAAGGGCTCGCTCTGGACCATCCGCTACCACCTGGTGCGCGCCGACGGCACCACCGATCCGGACGCGTGGGTCGCGGTGGCCACCACCCGGCCCGAGACGCTCCTGGGCGACACGGCGGTCGCGGTGCACCCGCAGGACCCCCGCTACCGCGAGCTCGTCGGGAAGTCGGTGCGCGTGCCCTTTGCCGGTCGCGACGTGCCCGTGGTCGCCGACGACGTGGTGGACCGGGAGTTCGGCACGGGCGCGGTCAAGATCACGCCGGCGCACGACCAGGACGACTACGCCACCGGGAAGCGCCACGGGCTGGCCTTCGTGACCGTGCTGGACGACGAGGGGCGCGTGTCGGGCACCGGCACGGCCTACGACGGCCTGGACCGCTACGCCGCCCGCCGGCGGATCGTGGCCGACCTGGACGACATGGGCGACCTCGAGGCGGTGACCCCCCACGACATGATGGTGGGGCACTGCCAGCGCAGCGACGACGTGGTCGAGCCGCGGCTCAAGACGCAGTGGTTCGTCCGGACCGGCCCCCTGGCGGAGAAGGCCCTCGAGGCGGTCCGGTCGGGCCGGACCAGGATCGTGCCCCGCCGCTTCGAGAAGGTCTACTTCGACTGGCTCGAGAACATCCGCGACTGGAACGTGAGCCGGCAGCTCTGGTGGGGCCACCGGATCCCGGCCTGGTACTGCCCGGACGGGCACGTCACGGTCTCCGACGCGGAAGCCGGGCCCGATGCGTGTGCCGTCTGCGGACGCCCTGCCGCCGAGCTGGTGCAGGAAGCGGACATCTTCGACACGTGGTTCTCGAGCGGCCTGTGGCCGTTCTCCACGCTGGGCTGGCCGGACGCGACGGCCGATCTCGACCGGTTCTACCCCGGCACGGTCATGGAGACCGCCTACGACATCATCTTCTTCTGGGTGGCCCGGATGATGATGCTGGGCGAATGGCTGATGGGCGAGGCGCCGTTCCGCCAGGTGTACCTGAGCGGCCTGATCCGCGACCCGTATGGCCAGAAGATGTCGAAGACCAGGGGCAACGTGATCGACCCCCTGGCGGTGATCGACGAGCTCGGCGCGGACGCGCTGCGATTCGCGGTGGTCTACGGCGTCGCACCCGGCGCGGACACCCGGCTGGGGCGCGCCAAGCTCGAGAGCGCGCGCAACTTCGGCAACAAGCTCTGGAACGCGGCACGCTTCGTGCTGGGGGCGAGGCCGGCCGAGCTGGACCCGGACGTGCCGCTCGAACTGCCTGCGGCCGCGGATCTCGGTCCCGCCGAGCGCTGGATCCTGAGCCGCGTCGCCTCCAGGATCGCGGCGATCTCCGCCGCGTACGAGGAGCTTCGCGTCGGGGATGCCGCCTGGTCCCTGTACGAGGCGGTGTGGACCGAGTACTGCGACTGGTACATCGAGCTGTCCAAGAGCCGGCTCCGCGCGGAGGCGACCCCCGCGGAACGCGTCGCAACGTGGCGTGTGCTGGCCTGGGTCCTCGACCGGTACCTGCGGCTCCTGCACCCGGTGATGCCGTTCATCACGGAGGACATCTGGCAGCGCCTGCCGCACCGCCCCGGGGATCCGGGCCTGCTGATCGTGGCCGACTGGCCGGCGGGGACCGAGGAACGCGCGATGGTGCCCGACCAGGATGCGGCCGAGCGCCCGGTGCGCGACCTGGTGGAGGTGGTCCGGGGGATTCGCAACGCCCGCGCGGAGTCCGGCATCGATCCGGGCGAGTGGCTGGAGGGCAGGCTCTACCTGGACGACCGCGAGACGCGCGAGACGTTCGAGCAGCTGGCCGGATCGCTGGCGCCGCTGGCCCGGACCCGTCTCGTCCAGGTGGTCACGCAGGAGGCGCTCGACGCTGCGGGCGATGGGCTCTCGGTGGTGGTGGGGCGGCACATCGCCCGGCTCACGCGCGGCTCCGCCGACCTCGCCCGCGAGCGGGCCAGGCTCGAGCGCGAGCTCGAGGAGACGCGTCGGCTGCTCTCCGCCGCGGAGGCCAGGCTCGCCAACGGCGATTTCGTCGCGCGGGCGCCGGCGAGCGTGGTCGACGGCGCGCGGGCCCGTGCCGGCGAGCTCCGGGAACGTGCGGCAGCGCTGGCCGACCGGCTGGGCGACCGCACCTGATCGAGGCGCCGGCCGCGGCCGGCAGGCGGCCGGTGCGACGGGCGCGGCTGGTACGATGCGCGTGGTCGAACGCCGACGCCTGTCACGGCCCGACCGGGAGGTCTTCACTTGCCGCTGGAGTTCCTGAAGCGCCGAAAGAAGGCGGCCGAGCCGCCGACGTCTCAGCCCGCCGTGCCGGAGGAGATCGAGCCAGAGGAGTTCGAGGTTCGCATCCACTACCGGGCCAAGAGCACGGAGGGCGTGCGCATGCAGAACGGCCAGGCCGCCCTGCGCGAAATGCCGTCCATGCTCGCGGGCGTGGCCAAGACCGACATCGACCTGCTCTATCCGTTGCCCGTCGAGCTCAGCGACGCGGCTCCCATGATCGTGCAGCCGTCCGAGGCAATGCAGTGGCTCACGGCGCACCAGGCCGACAGCCCCATCGCCCGGCACGCGCTGCTGGTCCTGGAGACGCTGGGGGCCGTGGACCTGGCCTTCGACACGCTCGCCGTCGCGCTCCTGAACGGGGAGACCGACACGTCGGGGTACCCGGAGTACAACGCCATCGTCGGGGGCGTCGCCTCGCACTGGGACGAGGCGACGGGCGACATGCTGGTCCGTGCCGTGGTCGGGTGGGGCGGCAAGGGCGTCCGGGGCGATACCGACCGGACCGCCCAGAAGATCCTGTCGAACCTGCTGGCGAACGTCCTCGCGAGCCAGTACGCGATCGGGATGACCCCCTCCGAGCGCCCCGTGCCGGCGGCCGGCGCCGGGGGACTGGTCTGTGCCTCGTGCGGGTTCGTGTCGGGGCACGAGCGCGCGTTCTACTGCCCGAAATGCGGGATGCGCCTGCTGCGCGGGTAGGCGACGAGGAGGTCGAGGTTGCCCGTCTACGACTACGCCTGCACGGTGTGTGACCGGATCGTCGAGGTCACGCACGGGATCCATGCCCACGGACCGGCCACCTGCGAGGTCTGTGGCGGCCCCATGCGCAAGCTGCTGTCGACTCCGGCGATCGTGTTCAAGGGCTCCGGCTGGGCGAAGAAGGATGCCCAGGCGTCGAGCCACGCGAAGGCGAGCCGGAAGCACGCGGTCGACAAGGCGCCGCCCGGCGGCGGTGAGGCGGCCGCCCCTGCGGATGCCGCGGCCGGCACGCCCAAGACGAGCGGGGGCGATTCGGGCGGGGACGCCCACTGACGTGCCGAAGCCGCCGTCTGACTGGATCACCCTGGCGGACGCAGCCGGGATCCTGGCCGCCGCCAACATCCGGGTGAGCCCGTCGACGCTGGGCCGGTGGGCCAGGGAGGGGCGCATCCAGAGCGCGCGTCCCGGGCGGCTCATCTACGTGCGGCGATCGCAGATCAGGGCGATGCTGCGCCCGAAGGGTCGGGGAGGGATACCGGACGTGCCGCTCCCGGCCCCCACCGACGCGCCCGGGCAGGAGGCGCTGTTCGAGGGGCTGGAGGACTAGTTGGCCGCGGGCCGGGAGGACAGGGCCCGACTCCGGCGGCTCGAGCCGCGCCCGGGGTCCCGGCTCGCGCGGCTGATCGCGCGTGTCGCCGGTGACTCGTACGCCGTGGAGCTGCGCGACCTGCTCGACGAGTACTCCGAGATCGGCGGGGACCTGCTCTCGGCCGCGCTCGCGCTGCGGGCACTCGTGGGCTTCCTGGTGACCCTGCTGCTGCTGGCCGTGGGAATCGGCGTTCTCTCCGACGATCCGACCGTTCGGGCAGCGATCGTCGAACGCGCGTCGGCGCTCGTGCCCGGGCTCGAGGCTCCGGTGCAGAGCATGCTGCGCGAGCTGTCTTCCGGCCGGGCGACGTACTCGACGCTTGCGCTGCTCGGGCTCGCGTGGACCACCGGTGGGGTGTACGGAGCCCTCGACGACGCGCTCCACCGCGTGTTCCCCGGCGGGCGTCCGCGCGGGATCGTCGAGCGTCGGGTGCGCGGGATGCTGGCGGTCGCGCTGATCTTCGGGTCGGTCGCCGTCCTCCTGGTGCTCGGCGCCGCATGGTCCGCGGTCGAGAGTCACCTGCTCCCGGCCGACGTCATCGCCTGGCGGATCGCGAACCCCGTTGCCGGGGCGGTCATCGCGAGCGCCGTCATCCTGGTCGTGTACCGGCTCGTCCCGACGGCGCCTCCCAGCCTTCGCGAGGCGGGTCTGCCGGCGCTGGTCGCCGGTACCACCGTGGCGGTCATGACGGCGGCCTACGCCCTGATCGCGCCGCGCCTGGTGGGGGCGCTGAACGTGTTCGGGACGGTCGCAGCGGTGATCGGCACGCTGCTCTGGCTGGCGTGGGTGTTCCGGGCGATCCTGATGGCCGGGCTGTGGGCCTGCAGGCGACGCGACGCCCAGGGGGTGCCCGAGACGCCCGGCACAGTGTGAGGCGCCGGCGTCAGGCCTGGCGCGCGCCGCAGCGGCGGCAGAAACGGGCGCTGGCCGACAGCGGCAGCCCGCAGCCGGTGCACGCCTGGATTCCCGAGCCGGGCCTCGCCACGAGATCCCGCGTGGATTCTTCCCAGACACTGCGGGTGATCCGCGACGAGACCTGCGGGTTCGGGTTCTCGGCGCGGTGCTGCATCCGGATTGCGGCCCCCGACACGGCCGTGCCCCGCTCGCGGGGGCGCGGCTGGGGGGTGGGAGGCCAGCCGGTGGGAGCGGCCGGTGTCTCGTCCGGGGCGACGATCTGCCAGGGTGCGGTTTCGGGAGCCGGAGGCGGGGGCGGGTGCAGCGGAGTTCGGGAGGGCCGCAGGGGGGCCGGGGGGTGCGGCACTGGTGCAGGTGCGCGCTGCTCTTCGGCTGACGGCGGCTCGGCCGGCTCCTGCGGCGCGTGGGCCGCAGCCGTCTCGGCGGGGCCCTCGCCTGCCGCCAGAGAGGGGACAGGCCGCGGTTGCTCGACCGCAGCCTCTGCCGCGGCGGCGGCAGGGGCAGGTAGCTCCGCCTCGGCCGGAGGCTCGAGGGTGACCCCGGCCGAGGGCAGGCCCTCGGACGGAACCTCCGCCTCGGCCGCGGCCGCCTGCTCTGCCGGTGCCACGAACTCCGCCGCGAGCTCGATCGGTGCCTCCGCCACGAACTCGATCGGTGCTTCGGGCTCGGCCGGTGCCTCCGCCTCGAGCTCGGCCGGTGCCCCGACCTCGGGCTCCGCCGGTACCGCCAGCTCCGCCGCGAACGCCGGCTCGGCCGGTGTCTCGGCCGGGAGCACGGCCCCGGCGGCGCCTTCAACCTCGACTTCGGTTGCCGGCTCCGTCTCCGCCGCCGCCTCCCCGGCCACTGCCGGTGCCCCGATCGCCTCCAGCCTGCTCAGCGCGGCCTGCAGTTCGCGCTGCTCGAGCGGGTCGGGCACGTCGGGCATGGGCGCGCACGTGCGGCATCGCCCGGCGGCCTCGTTCCAGCAGTCGCGGCAGGTGTACTGGCGGCAGGTGAAGCAGAAGTTGAACGTGTCGTGGAACGCCTGCAGCTGGATCCCGGACGCCTGCCGTTCACGCTCGCGGCGGGCCTCGGCCAGCGCCTCGTCCAGGGACTCGTCCGAGGTCAGGTAGTTCCGGACGCCGCGCGCGAGCGTCCGCGCACGGGCCAGCCGGCTGCTGGTGGGCGCTGCGGATTCGAACGTGAACTTGGCGCCGCACCGCTCGCAGAACGACTCGGTGAGGATCTCGGACATCCCGCGATGACCCCTTGCTTGACGGAGCAGCCTACAGAGTACAGGGATCCGCGGACGCGTCATCCCCGACGACCGTCGGCCCCTGGCGGCCCAAACGTCCCGCCTGCCCGCTCCTGGCACGCGGCCCGCCGGCCCCGGCCCGGCCTGGGCAGGCTCCGGGAACCACGGGTTCCGGGTGCTAGACTCGGCCATCCGATGAACGGCCCACTCGCCGCGCTCGAGCGGCTCTTCGAGCGCATCTTCGAGCGTCCAGCGGCGCGGCTGTTCGGGACCGCCGTCGAGCCGGTCCAGGTGCGCCACCGGCTCGAGCGCGCCATGGACAGTGCCGGGCATTCGCCCGCCGGATACGTGCCGGACCGGTACACCGTCAGGGTGAACCCCGGCGACCTGGCCGGTCTCGGTGACACGGTTCCCTCCTTTGCGGCGGCCCTCGTCGCGCATGCCCGCAGCCAGGGCTACCGGCTCCCGGGACGCCCGGCCGTCGAGCTGGTCGCCGACCCGACCGTGGCCCCCGGCGATCTGGCCGTGGCGACGAGCTTCGGTACCGCCGGGGGCCCGGCGCACGCGGGAGTCGTCGGCCGGCCGGGGGGTGTGCCGGTGGGCGAGCCCGGGGCTCCTCCGTCGGGTGCCACGATGGTCTTCCAGGTGCCCCAGGCCCGGGTGCCGTACGCGACGCTGCGCGTGGTGTCGCCGGGTGTCGCTCCACGCGAGTTCCCGGTGCGCGCGCCGAGCGTCCGGATCGGCCGCGGCGAGGAGAACGATCTCGTGCTGCCCGACTCGCGCATCTCCCGCGTGCACGGCCTGTTCTCCGCCCGGCAGGGCGGCCTCGTCTACACCGACCTGGGAAGCACGAACGGCTCCTTCGTGAACGGCACGCGGGTCAGCGAGGTGGCCCTGGGTCCCGGGGACGTCCTGCGGCTCGGCGACTCGACCATCACCATCGCCGGCGGGCAGTGAACCTCCCGGGCGGGATCGACACGTTCGCGCTGAGCCTGTGGCTGCTGCGCGTTGCGTTCCTCGGTGCCCTCTACCTGTTCCTGCTGTCGGTCGCGCGCCTGCTCCTGCGGGATCTGCGCAGCGTGTCGGCGACGGCACCGGGTGAACTCGGCCGGCTCGTGGTGATCTCGTCGTTCGCCGGCGGACCGCCCGCCGGCGCGTCCTACGCCCTGGACGCGGTGACCACCATCGGGCGCGACGTCAACAACACCATCTCGGTCGACGACCCGTTCCTGTCGGCCGACCATGCCGTGCTCACCTTCCGGGGCCGGAGCTGGTACCTGGAGGACCGGGGCAGCACCAACGGGACGTACCTCAACGGCGCACCCGTGGTGGGGCTCGCACCACTGGGGTTCGGCGACGAGGTGCAGGCGGGCCAGCTCCGGGTCCGGCTGGACCGGCCGCGGCCACCTCGATCGGCGTGAACGCGATCGCCCCGTCCCCCGCGCGGCAGCTCGGGTTCGCGGTGCGCCCCCGCCTGCGCCGTCGCGAGCTTGCGCTGCTGGCGATCGTCGCGGGCGCGCTCGTCCTGGGCCGCGCGTCGCTCGCCTCCACCCTGGCCGGCCACCTGGCGCTGGGCGACCTGCGGCTGCTCGGCCTGTACCTCGGCGGGATCGCGGCCGTGCACGTGGCGTTCGTGCTGACCGGCCGTCGCAGCGACCAGATCCTGCTCCCGACGGTCGCGCTGCTGGGGGGAATCTCGCTGCTGGTGATGGAGCGGCTCCCCCAGGGCCTGGTGGTCCAGCGGTTCGTGGGTCACGACCTGGGGCTGGCGCAGCTCCAGGTCGGCTGGCTCCTGCTGTCGCTGGCGCTGCTGGCCGTCCTTGCCGTCGTGGTGCGCAGCGACAACTGGCTGCGGCTGTACAAGTACAGCTGGGCCGCCGCGGGGATCGCGCTGCTGCTGGCCGTGTTCGTGTTCGGCCGGGACGTCAACGGCGCCCAGCTCGACCTGTGCCTCGGCCCGGTCTGCGGGCAGCCATCCGAGCCCCTGAAGGTCATCCTGGTGGTGTTCCTGGCCGGCTACCTCGCCGAGAACCGCGAACTGCTCGCCGGCGCCTCCACCCGCCTGGGGCCGCTCCGCCTGCCGCCCCTGCCGTACCTCGCGCCGATGCTGGCGATGCTCGGCATCGCGCTGGCCGTGGTCGGCTTCCAGCACGACCTCGGCTCGGCCCTGCTGTACTTCGCGGTCTTCCTGTTCCTCCTCTACATCGCCACCGCCCGGGTGAGCTACGTGGCCCTGGGCCTGCTGCTGTTCCTGGCGGGAAGCGCGGTGCTGTACGAGATCTACCCGGTGGTCCGGCTCCGGGTCGACATCTGGCTGAACCCGTGGAGCGACCCGCAGGGCGCCGGGTACCAGACCCTGCGGGCGCTCTACGCGCTCGGGACCGGCGGGATCCTCGGCACCGGGCTCGGGGCCGGCCTCCCGTCGGTCGGGGCGACCCCCGCCATCCCGGTCATCCAGAGCGACTTCGTCTTCGCCGCGGTCGCAGAGGAGATGGGGTTGCTCGGCGCGCTGGCCGTCCTCGCGTGCTACCTGGTCATCGCGGAGCGGGGGCTGCGCATCGCCGCCACCGCGCAGGATGACTTCCGCGCGCTGCTGGCCGCGGGCCTGACGCTGGTGGTGGTGGTGCAGGCCGCCATCATCGTGGGAGGCAACATCAAGCTGGTGCCCCTCACCGGGATCACGCTGCCGTTCGTCAGCTACGGGGGCAGCTCGCTCGTCGCCAATGCGCTCGTGGTCGGGCTGCTGCTCGCGCTGAGCGATCGCGGCGTGGAGCCGCCGCCGCCGCCCAGGCCCCGGCGGCGGGTCTTCGGGCCCGGCACGGCGGAGGGCGTCGCGTGAACCTGCGCCGGAGGGCGGCCGCGACGCGCACGGGCGGTGCGCCCCACGACCTCGTGGCCCCCCGCATCGGGCGGTCGGTCCTGCAGGTCGCGCTCGCGCTCGGCCTCGCCTACCTCCTCATCGGCGGCACGCTCACCTACTGGCAGGTCGTGCGAGCCGACGCGCTCACGCTCGACCCGGCCAACCCGCTGGTGCAGGCGGCCCGACAGTCCACGCTTCCCGGCCGGATCCTCGACTCCCGTGACACGGTGCTCGCGAAGTCGGTCCGGCTCGCGAACGGGACGGTGGTCCGCCAGTACCTGGCAGACCCGTCGCTGGGGCCCCTGCTCGGGTACCGCAGCGCGCAGTTCGGCACGGCCGGCCTGGAGGCGGCCGAGAACGGCGTCCTGATCGGCCTGTCAGGCCAGTCGGAGGCGGACCTGCTGCTGCGCAAGCTGCAGTTCCAGCTCTACCGGCCGCAGGACGTGGTGCTCGGCATCGACATGCGACTGCAGAAGGACGCCGAGCAGCTCATGGGAAACCGGCGGGGTGCGGTCGTGGCGATCGATCCGTCGACCGGGCAGATCCTTGCCCTGGTCAGCAGCCCGGGGTTCGACCCGAACCAGGTGGCCAGCCCGGCGACCGGCGCGGCCGCCTTCGGGCACCTCTCGACGGACCCGGCGTCGCCGCTGCTCGATCGGGCCACCCAGGGGCTGTTCGTGCCCGGGTCCGTCTTCAAGCTCGTCACCTCGATCGCCGGGCTCGGGTCGGGCGCCATCACCGCGCAGACCACCTACCCCGACCAGCCGGCGGAGGAGAAGACCGGCTTCCTCGTGGACGGCTACCGCGTGATCGACGGCCATCATCCCTTCACCGACGGCACCGCACTCGACTACACGCAGGCACTCGAGGTCTCCTGCAACATCTACTTCGCCCACGTCGGGCTGGCGGTCGGGGGCCCGGCGCTGGTGCAGTGGGCCGCCCGGCTCGGGTTCGGCGCCCCCATCCCCTTCGACCTGCCCACGGCGGCCAGCCAGGTCACCGGCGGGGGCGGTCCGCTGGGGGGATTCAAGGACCAGGTGGAGCTCGCGAACGCCGCATACGGCCAGGCCGAGGTGCTGGTGACGCCGCTGCAGATGGCGCTGGTGGCGGCCGCGATCGCCAACGGCGGGGTGCTCATGCGACCCCACCTGGTGATCGGGACGCGCGACGCCGCCGGGACGCTGCATCCGGTCGCCCCCGCGCCCTGGCGGACCGTCGTCGACCCGGTGATCGCGTCCACCATCGCGAACGCCATGCAGCAGGCGGTCGAGGGCGCGTGGGGCATCCCGTTCGCGGGGCTCGGCAAGGTCCCGGGCGTCCCGACGGCCGGAAAGACCGGGACCGCGCAGCTGGGCGGCACGGGCGAGCCACACTCGTGGTTCGTGGGGTTCGCGCCGGTCCAGGGGGCCCGCATCGCGGTGGCGGTGCTCCTGGAGCGGGCGGGGTCCGGGGCCACCGAAGCGGCGCCACTCGCCAGCCGCGTGATGGCCGACTACCTGGCGCTGCAGCAGGGAGGCACGCCGTGAGGACGGGACGGCCCCTGGTCGAACGGGTGCTCCTGATGCTCGTGGCGCTCGTGATGGCGGCGGTCTTCTTCGTGATGGGGATCGCGTCGTGGAGCGCGGGGGAGCTGCCGCTTGGGATCTTCGGCCTCCTGGGCGGCTTCATGACGCTCTGGGTCGGGGTGCTCACCCTGCGCCGCGGCTGACCGGCGCAGCGCGAGCCACCGGGTGGGTGCCGCCGGGCACTCCACCGGCTCCGGCGTGCAGGCGCGAGTGAACCTTCCCGTGGGTCCGTGACGTACCATGATCGGGCGAACCCGGCCGAACGGCGGGAGGCCAGGCAGACACCATTGCAGTGGGGGAGTGTCGAATGGCGGACGTGCGGGCGCTCGGGGGACGGGTCGTTGCCAACGTGGAACACGTCATCGTGGGCAAGCACGACGTCGTCCGCCTGGCGCTCGTGGCGCTCATCTGCCAGGGCCACATCCTGATCGAGGACGTGCCCGGTACGGGCAAGACCGTGCTCGCGAAGGCGCTGGCACGCAGCCTGGGCTGCTCGTTCCGCCGGATCCAGTTCACCCCGGACCTGCTGCCGTCCGACGTGACCGGGCTCTCGATCTACAACCAGCGGACCCAGGAGTTCGAGTTCCGGCCGGGCCCCATCATGGCCCAGGTGGTCCTCGCCGACGAGATCAACCGTGCCACGCCCAAGACGCAGTCGGCGCTGCTCGAGTGCATGGAGGAGCGCCAGGCCACGATCGACGGCAAGACCTACGCCATGCCCAGCCCGTTCCTGGTGCTTGCCACGCAGAACCCGATCGAGTACGAGGGGACCTTCGCGCTGCCTGAGGCC
Organism: Chloroflexota bacterium; assembly: GCA_021790375.1. Classification (GTDB taxonomy): domain Bacteria; phylum Chloroflexota; class Limnocylindria; order Limnocylindrales; family CSP1-4; genus JAJYNJ01. The sequence continues at coordinate 12,295 of JAJYEB010000013.1, forward strand.
CAGCTCGACCGCTTCATGCTCCGGCTCCGGCTGGGCTACCCCTCGCCGTCCGAGGAGATCGTGGTGATGGACCAGCAGAAGCGCGTCCATCCGCTCGGCGAGATCGGGGAGGTCGTCAGCGTCGAGGAGCTGCTCGCCATGCAGGCGACCGTGCGGGAGATGTACGTGGACCCGGTGGTCGCGGACTACATCGTCCGTCTCACCTCCGCCACTCGCACCCACGCGGACGTCCAGCTGGGTGCCTCTCCGCGCGGCTCACTGGCGCTCTACCGTGCGGCGCAGGCGATGGCCGCTCTCGAGGGGCGCGACTACGCGATCCCGGACGACGTCAAGACGCTCGCCGAGCCGGCGCTCGCGCACCGGATCATCGTGAAGACGGCGGCGACGCTCCGCGACGTCGACGGGCGGCAGGTCATCCGGGAACTGCTCGAGACGGTGCCCGTCGAGATGGGCGCGGCGGAGCGGCCGCGGGTGCGGCCGGCATAGCCGGCACAACCGGCGGGCAGGCGGCGGCGAGATGATCGCGCGACTCCAGCTCCTGGTCCTCGGCGCCGTCCTGGTCGTCGGCGCGTTCTCCACCGGGGCGGATTTCCTGTTCTTCCTGGTCTACCTGCTGCTCCTCGTGGGTGGGGGCGCGTACGTGGTGACGCGGCTGGGGCTGGCCGACCTGGAGGCGGGCTACGTGCTGGGCCAGCTCCACGGCTCGGTCGGCGGGCAGCTCCGCGTGACCTACACGCTGCGCAACGTGAGCTACCTGCCCAAACCGTGGCTTGAGATCGAGCATGCCTCCACGCTGCCGATCCCGCTCCCCGGGCGGGCACTCGCGCTGCCGCCACGTGGCGAGCGCTCCTGGCTGACGCGCGTTCCGCTCACCCGGCGTGGACACTTCCGGATCGACCCGCTGCAGATCCGCACCAGAGATCGG
>JAJYEB010000362.1 GCA_021790375.1 Chloroflexota bacterium
GGGACCGCCCCGTCAGCAGGGGGCGGCACGGGCCCGGCGCGTGTCACGCGCCGCCCGGGCTCAGGCCGGTTCCTGCTCCAGCTCGAGGGCCTCGTCGTCCGCTTCCTCGGTGAGCTTCAGCCAGATGAAGAGCCCGGCCAGCACCAGGAGCGGGATGACGATGAGCGCGGCCAGCGTGGCGCCCAGGGCGACCGCGACGATCTTCAGAGCCTTCATGTGTTCTCCTTCCGCGTCGGGACCTCCCCACGCTAGCAGGTTCGCGATTACCGCGGCGTGCCCGGGCTGGCCTTCTCTGCGCCGGGCATGTACCTGGCGGCAGGGGCCTGCGCGACCAGCTGCCCGATGTCGTCGCGCGTGAACTCCACGAGCATGTGCCGCGCGCCGGTCTGGCTGGCCATCAGCAGGCGAAGGACGTAGGCGCCCTCCTGCTCGAAGAAGAACACGTCGCGCGGATGCTGCTGGTCGATGTAGTGGCCGATCACGCGAAGCGCCGACTCGTACTGGCCGGCGTCGCCGTGCGACTGCACCGGTGTGGGCTGGTCGCGGCGCGCCGCTCCCTCCTCCATGAACCGCGCGATGTCGTCATCGACGAACTGGAGGGTCTCCTTGTGCTGCTGCCCGTAGGACTCGGTCCAGCTGGATCCCGCCTGGTCCAGCACCAGGCCCTGCACGATGAACCCCTCGGGGGTCTCGGTGAGCGAGATCTCGCGCATGGCCCGCTGGTCCAGCACGGCGCCGATCGAGCGCAGCACCTCTTCGAAGTCCTGCCGCGGACTCCCCTCGTAGATGCGCATGTCGGCCCTCCCTCGGAGCCTGTCGTCCGGTCGATCAGCCCGCGTCCTCGGCCCGCCGCTCGCTGAGCCGCGAGACGACCGTTTGCGCGAGTGTAGCGACGCCGACCCTGCCGCACAAGGCAACTGCGACCGCGCCCGGAGCGCGTCGGCAGCGTTACCGCGTCAGCGCGACCGCGTCAGCGCCACGGGTCGAGTTCGGGCCGCGTCGTCGACAGAAGCCGGTGCGCGGCGGCATGCCCGGCCAGCGCCGCGGCCCGCAGCACCCGCGGGTCGCCCCGCCCGGCCGGTGCCGCGCCGAGCCAGGAGAGCAGGAAACCGGCGTCGAACGCGTCCCCCGCCCCCGTGGTGTCCGGCGCGTCCAGGGGCCGGGTCGCGACGGCCAGCGAGAGCGCATCGCGCTCCCGGCGCACGAGCACCAGGCACCCCGCGGGCCCCTGCTTGAGCACCACCACCGGCGCGAGTTCCAGCAGGGCCTCCCTCGGCCGGCCTCCCCGCAGCGCCGCCGCCTCGTCGTCGTTGGCGATGAGCAGGTCGGGGGCAAGGGCCAGCAGATCGCGCTGCGCCTCCCGGCGACCCCGGGCGAGCAACGGACGGCGGGATGCGAGATCGACCGAGACGGCCGCGCCGGTACCGCGTGCCATCTCCGCCGCCGCGAACGCCGCCTCGCGCAGCGGCGCGCTGAACAACGAGTACGCGGGCAGGTGCAGGGCGTCGTGGCGGAACCAGGCGGGCCGCAGGTGCGCCGGCAGGAGCCCGTCGGCCGCTCCCCGTTCGGTGGCAAAGCTCCGCTCGCCACCGGGCGAGACCAGCACCACGATCCGTGCCGTGGGTGCCGCCACGCGTGGCGCGTGCACCGTGACTCCCGCCTCGCGCAGCGAGCGGACCAGCGCCGAACCCCAGGAATCGCGGCCCACGGCGCCCACGAACGCGGCGCGGGCTCCCAGGCGCGCCGCCATCCGGGCGGTGTTCGCCGCCGAGCCGCCCTGCCTGAAGCGCACCGCGGCGGCCGCGTCGCTGCCCGGCTCGAGCGGCTCGCGCAGCGCCGTGCTGACGTCGAGCGCCAGGTCGCCCAGCGCGACCAGCGAGGGCCGCCGGCTCGTCCCGGCCATCATCGGACCCGTGCGGGGGACTGCGGCTGCTTCACGGACGGCGACTATAGTAGGCGCAGGTCGAAGCTACGCAGGATGCCGTACGCGGAGGCCATCCGCCCGACCTGGCGGCCGGCCTCCGCCAACTGCCTACCGAGGATCACCATGACCGCCGCACCGAGCCGGCCGGAACAGCTTGCGATCGACACCATCCGGACCCTGTCCATCGACGCCGTGCAGGCCGCGAACAGCGGGCATCCGGGCATGCCGATGGGCGCTGCTCCCATGGCCTACGTGCTCTGGACGCGCTTCCTCCGGCACGCCCCGCATGACCCGTCGTGGCCGGACCGGGACCGGTTCGTGCTGTCGGCCGGACACGGCAGCATGCTGCTGTACTCGCTGCTGTACCTGACCGGCTACGACCTCGCGCTGGACGAGCTCCGGCGGTTCCGCCAGCTCGGCTCGCGCACCCCCGGCCACCCCGAGTACGGGCTCACCCCCGGCGTGGAGGCCACCACCGGGCCGCTCGGGCAGGGTTTCTCCAACGCGGTGGGCATGGCGATCGCCGAGCACCGCCTGGCGGCCGAGTTCAACCGACCAGGGCACGCCGTGGTGGACCACTGGACGTACACCATCTGCAGCGACGGCGACATGCAGGAGGGCGTCGCGTCCGAGGCGGCCAGCCTCGCCGGCCGGCTGCGCCTGGGCAGACTCGTCGCGCTGTACGACGACAACCACGTCCAGCTCGACGGGCCCACG
>JAJYEB010000014.1 GCA_021790375.1 Chloroflexota bacterium
CGTGGCTCCGCGCCGCAGCTGCTCGCGGGCCGCCCGCCGCACCGCGTCGACGCCGTCGACCACCTCCGGGTTGGCCACCAGGCCCGGGATCGAGACGAACCCGTGGGCCGCCTCGTGGGCCGCGCGCATGTCGCCGTGACCGCCGGTCTGGGTGATGAACGACCCGGACGGCAGGATGCGGGGGCCGCGGATGCGGCCCGCCGCGACGGCACGGGCCCACGCGGGATCGAGGCCGCCCGCATCCCGGACGGTGGTGAAGCCTTCGTGGAGCGCCCGCTCGATGAGCGCCTGCACCAGCAGCGCGTAGTCGACCAGCGTGCCCTCGCCCTGTGGCTTCGTCGGCGCCCCGGCCAGCCCGAGATGGACGTGGGCATCGGTCAGGCCCGGCAGGAGGGTCGCGCCCGCGGCATCCACGACGATGTCCGCGTGGAGCGGCGCCCCGCTCGCCTGGATCGCCGCGATCCGGCCGTCCTCGACGATGACGTCGCGCTCCCCGACGGGGTCGCGTCCGGTTCCGTCGATGACCCGCGCGCCGCGGACGACCAACCTCTGCACGGCATCCTCCTCGCCCGACTCTGCCCGATTGCTGCACCGGCGATCGCCGCCGGCTCGCGGGCGACACGGACGGCTGGCACCTGCGGCATCGGCCGTCGCGCGCTGATCGTAGGCGGTCCCGACGGGAATGGCGCGCGAACCGCCGGCGGGGGCGGACGGGAGATCAGTCTCCGAGCGGCAACCGGCGAAACACCGCGAGGATCGGGGGGAGCCGCGGCTCCCCGAAGCTGGCCGCGGCCGCCCGGGCGCTCCATCCGTCGTCCGACCGGGGGCCGTTCGCCGCGACCTCGGTGGTCGGAACCCGCAGCCAGGCATCGCCGGCCGCCCCCGCCCGGTACGGGGCGTCGAGCCGATGGGCCGAGAGCCAGCGGAACCCGAGATCGGCGGCGGCGATCGCAAGGGTCCGCCCCTCGCCCGGATAGCCCCGGCTCACCGTGCACCAGTCGGCGGTGCGCATCAGCGCGGCGAGACGCTCGCGGCGCTCGCAGAACGGGAGTCGCGTGAGCCGGCGGCCCGACGCTGCCAGCAGGTCGTGTGCCACGAAGGCAGGCCTGCCGGCGTGCTCGCCGGGGTCCTCCAGCCGTCGCCGCAGGAGCGCCGGATCGGGCCGGCCGGCGCGGTCCAGCACCAGCACGACACCCTCGAGGATGGCGTCCGCAGCGGCCACCCGGCCGGCCAGCCCGGCCAGCTCCGGGAACGCGGCGAGCACGTCCGCGAGCTCGGCGGCCTGCAGGCGCACGCGGCCGTCCTCCACGAACACGATCGCGCGGGTCCCGGGCCACCACGGCTCGAAGAGGTAGGCCGGGTCGTCGAACGGCCCGGCCGCCGGTGCCGGCAGCATGGGCCGGATCCGGCGCGGCAGAGCCCTGTGGGACCCCCGGGCATCCCGACCGCCGCCCGCGTCGTCGCCGGCCACGCCGTTGCCGGCCACGTCGAGTGCGAGGCTCGGGCGATCCGGCTCCGGTTCCCGTCCGAGACCGTCGGTCAGGCGGTCTTGCGTCGTCGTTCGCCCCGGCGCGCGCCCTTCGCGGCCAGCTCTTCGCCGGGCGCCGCCGCGTGGTCCGCCGCCGCGTGGTCCGCCGCCCCGGCGACCAGCTCGCGCACCGGCTGTGCCGCCTTCGCGGCCCGCGCCGCCGCGACGCTCGCCTCGAGCGCGGCCATCAGGTCGACCACGGTCGGGCTGGGCGGCGCGGCCACCGCGACCGGCGCTTCGCCCGCGACCTTGGCCTCGATGATGGCCACCAGGGCGTCGCGGTACTCGTCGCGGTACGCGGCGGCGTCGAAGGGCTCGGTCATGGCGGCCACCAGCTGCTCGGCCATCGCGCGTTCGGCGGGCTTGACCGCCGTCGCCTCGGCGGCCGGGAGGTCCAGCTCGCCCGCCGGGCGGATCTCGTCGGGCCAGTACAGCGTCGAGAGCAGGAGGGTCGGGCCGAACGGGTCGAGCGCGGCGAGGTGCTCCCGGTTGGTGATCACCACCTTGCCGATGGCGGTCAGCGCCCGGTCCGCGAGCACCTCCTTGAGCAGCATGAACGCCTTGCGCCCGAGCGGCTCCGGCTCGAGGTAGTAGGCCTGCTTCACGAAGCGGAGCGCCGCCAGGTCCGACGACGGCACGAACCGCTCGATCTCGATCGAACGGACGCTCTTGAGCGGCACGGACTCGAGGTCCTCGTCGGTGACCACCACGTACTGGCCGGGCGCGTACTCGTAGCCCTTCACGGTCTCCGAGCGCGTGATCGCGCGGTCGTGGACGGGGCACCACGTCTTCATCTGGATCCGGCTGAGGCACTCGGCGTGGAGCATGTTGAAGCTCACGCCGCGGCTCTCGGTCGCGAGATACAGCCGCAGGGGGATCGTCACCAGCCCGAACTGGATCGCCCCCCGCCACATCGAGCGCGGCATCGTACTCTCCCGTGCGGCTCGACGCCCCTCGCGGCGGGCCGGATCGCGAGGATACCGCGCCCGCGCAAGCGTGCCGACCCCGGGCTCGCGGCCGGCAGCCGATCCGCCGAGCGTACCGGGCCGACGAGCGTGCCAGCCCCTGGGGTGCCGGGCCGCCGATCCGCCAGGCGCGTGCCCGGCCCTCATCGCAGAGGCGGCAGCTCCTGCGCCTGTTCGAGCACGCCGCGGAACAGGTCGCCACGGCTTCGCAGCCGCTCGCCGATCGTCACGACGGTCCAGCGGTCCGCGCGCAGGTCGGGGTCGTCGAGCTCGTCCCAGCCGATGGGGGCCGACACGCTCGCGTTCGGCCAGGCGCGCACCGCGTAGGGTGCGACCAGCGTCCTGTTCACCGCGTTCTGCGTGTAGTCCAGCCGCGCCAGGCCGCCGCGCGCGGTCTTCTCCCAGTCCCAGCTGACGAGCGCCGGAACGGCCGCGCCGACGGCATGCGAGAGTGTTTCCACCCACCGGCGCGTCTCCTCGAACGTGTAGATCGGCTTGACGGGAACCCAGACCTGGACGCCCCGCTTCCCCGTGAGCTTTGGATAGCCCGTCACGCGCAGGTGCTGCAGGGCCTCACCGTGGAGCCGGGCCAGGAGGGCGGTCTCCGCCCAGCTGGTGCGCTCCCCGGGGTCGATGTCGATCAGGGCGTAGCTCGGGCGGTCCGGGGCAGCGGCGAGCGACGTCCAGGGGTGGAGCTCGATGGCGGCAATGTTCGCGAGCCAGGCGAGGGTCGCGACGCTGTCGGCGACGACGTACGTGTGGGCATCGTCCTCGACTCGCCCCGGGAGGTGCGCGCGCGCGACCCAGGCGGGTGCCCGTTGGGGGATCTCCTTCTGCCAGAAGTGCGGCCCGTCGACCCCTTCGGGCCAGCGCGCAAGGTTGACGGCCCGGCCGTCGAGGTAGGGCAGGAGCGAGGGGCCGATCGCGACGTAGTAGCGGATCAGGTCGCGCTTGGTCAGCCCGGCCCCGGGGAACAGGACCCGGTCCAGGTTCGTGAGCGAGACGACCTGCCCGCCCACGTGCCAGCGCCCCCCGCGCGCGGGCAGGTGCTCGAGTGCCTCGAGCTCGTCGGCGGTCGCCGGCGCGAACGACGTGCCCGAGACGCCGGCAGGCAGTCCCCGCCCGGCGACGTCCGATGTCCCCGGTCCGGCCGGGACGGCCCGCACCGCCGCCACGTGCGCACCCTGCGACACGGCCGGGCCCGCTCCCCGATCCGGGCGTTCGCGGACCACCGCGAGCGGGTCACGGTCGAGCTCCAGCCCCTTGTACGCCGCCTGTCGTACCAGGCCGTCGCGCGTCCACCCGGCAAACGCCACGCGCATCACCAGGCGCGGCTCGGTCCATCGGGCATCGGGCAGAGCCGGTGGGTGAGCGACGGGAGGATCAGGGCGGCGCAGCGGCTCCAGGCTCTCGACGAGCGCCCGGCGCGTCGACGCGTCGAACCCGCTTCCGACCCTGCCCGCGTATCGCAGCGTCCCGTCGGCGTACACCCCGGCGAGGAGTGCGCCGAGGTCGGACGGGCGCCCGGTGCCGGGAAGATACCCGACCAGCACGAGCTCCTGCTCCGGACGAACCTTGACCTTGCACCACGCGCGCGACCGCCGGCCCGGCTCGTACCGGCTGCCGCGGAGCTTTGCCACCATGCCCTCCACGCCGTGCTCGGCGACGGCCCGGAAGAACGTCTCCCCGTCGCCCTCCACGTGGCCCGCGTACCGCACCATCGGGTGGGGACGCAGTCGGGCCCGGAGCAGACGCTTGCGGTCCTCCAGCGGCGTGTCGAGCAGGGAGCGGCCGTCGCAGTAGAGCAGGTCGAAGATCTCGTAGGCGAGCGACCCCGCGCCGGAGGCCGGGGGCAGGTCACCGGCTCCCCGGAGATGCCCCGGCCGCGGTCGGTGTGTGCCGCTCAACTCCTGGAGGACACCGAAATCCGCCGTGCCGTCGGGCCGCAACGCGACCACCTCGCCGTCGATGATCGCCTGCCCGGCGGCGATCCAGTCGGGAGTGCCGGCGAGCCACGGGAAGTACCGCGCGGCGTCCTGCCGGTTGCGCGTCCACAGCCGGACCCGCCCGTCGCGAACCACCGCCTCCACGCGGTACCCGTCCCACTTCACCTCGAAGAGCCAGTCGGGGTCCGAGAAGGGGCCGGCGGCCAGGGTCGCCTGCATCGGCTCGATGAACTCCGGCATCGGCTCCTCGCGCGCGCCTGCGAGCTCCGGTTCGGCATCTGCCGGCGGGATCCCCCCGGCGGCCACCTCGTCGTTCGTCCGGCCGGTCTTGACCGACCGGGGATGAGCCTCCGGATCCCAGCCCGGCACGGCCGCCTCGTCACGCTTCTTGACCAGGAGCCAGTTCCCCTCGCGGTCCCGGACGCCACCCGGCCCGTGCCCGGTGTGGACGATGGTGAACCGACCCGCGAGCTTGACGCCGTGCAGGCGGAACTTCAGCTCTCCGGCACGCACCGCGGCGCCCGGATCGCCCGGCACCTCCGGCTCGAACGTCCCCCAGTCCCACACGATCGCGTCCCCGGCGCCGTACTGGCCACCCGGGATCGTGCCCTCGAAGTCGAAGTACTCCAGCGGATGGTCCTCGACGTGGACCGCCATCCGCCGGGCCGACGGGTCGAGCGTGGGTCCCCTGGGCACAGCCCAGCTGACGAGGACCCCGTCGATCTCCAGGCGTAGGTCGTAGTGGAGCCGGCGCGCACGGTGGCGCTGGACGACGAAGCGTCGGCCGGGCGCAGGAGCAATGCCCGGGGCGAGAGCATCGCCCGACGCCCCGGCCGGCTCCGGGGTCCTGGCGAAGTCGCGCTTGCGCCGGTATCGCTCGAGCGACATCCGATCCCCCGTTCCGGCCACCAGGCTCCCGCGGCACGTTGGCCGATCTGCGGCACCGCCGCCACGTCCCGCCCTCCCGCATGCTGCGGTGGGACCTGTCGGACGATACCTCGCCGGCACGCAACCCAGGCGTGTCGTGCATCGAGATCGCGTCGCCGCGGCGCGGCGCCGCTCCCCTGGCACAATAGTTGCGCTATAGCAGTGATTGTCTGATAGCAGTAATATGTCCGAAGCGGCGACGGCCGATGTGGCAGACACCGATCCAGGCCGTCGCCCGGAACGGAGGTCGAGCCATGACTCGACAACAGCCTCACGACCAGGAATGGGATCGCACCCAGTGGTCGGGCGGCGGCGCGGACGCGCCGGTGCCGCACCCCGACGAGCACCCCCGCTGGAACAAGTTCCAGTGGGTGGGCGACCAGGGACAGGGGATCTCCACCCGCTGGCGGCAGCCGGCAGAGATGCCCGAGGGCGAGGGCGGCTTCAGCGGCTTCCGCCACAGCCCGGGCGGCCAGCACTGGGCGGGCTCGCGGTGAGGGGCATGGCGGGCCGTGCCCGAGCCCGGCCGCGGACATTCGCGCGCGGGGCATCCGACCGCGCCTTCCGTCCAGCGGAGACGCTGCTCGTCGCGCTGGGGGTCGTGGTGCCCGCCGTGGCGCTGTCAGCCGGCGCGCTGCCCGCGGCCGGGATCGTCTGGCTGCTGGCCACGGCGCCCGGGGTGTACCACGCCGCGACCTCCGGCCGGTCCGTCTCGGGCAGCTCCCGCCCGCGCGCGCCGGTGGACATGGCCGCCCCCCGGTGGAGCGGGTAGCGGCAGACGCAGCGCGGGCTACGCGTAGCGCGCGAAGGCGCGCTCGACGCGCTCGAGATCGTCGGCGAGCCCGGCGGGCAGCGGTGCGGGCAGGGCGTCGAGCAGGTCCGCGATCAGGCGGCGCCGGTAGTCGACCAGGTCGCGCCACAGCTCGAGCCCGGCGGCGGTGGGGCGCACGATGGTGCCCCGCCGGTCCGTCTCGTCACGCGCCGTCGTCACCAGGCCACGGCGTTCGAGGCGGCGCACCAGCCGGCTGGCCGAGGGCAGCGCCATGCCGACGCGGGTGCCGATCTCGGTGACCCGGACCCCGTCGGCCCGTGCCACCACCAGCAGGGCTCGCCACTGGGGAAGCGTCAACTCGGCGGCCGGGGCGAACTCGGCGAGCGCCACCGTGGTCATCCCGACCGCCCCCACCACCAGGCGCTCCAGCGCCTCGACCAGTCGCGGATCCGCCATCTCGCCTCCAGCCCCGATTGGCGCAAGTGTTGTCGTGCAACAACGATACCCGGTCGCGCGGGGGTGGCGCGAGCCCGGTCGGGCCGCCACGCCACAGCGCATGCCGCCGGGCATGCGACCCGCTGGGTCCACTCACTGGTCCTACAACAACTATTGCTTCACCTATACTACCCGCCCCGGGCTCGTCCAGCGCCCGGCAGCACTTCTCGTGGCAGCGCTTCGAGCCGGAGGGTTGGCGATCCATGGAAGCCCGCGACTCGCGCGCACCGGCAGCCCGCTCGGAGGACGACCTCGAGATGCGCACGGCCACCGCCGGCGAGCGCCAACTGGGCGACTTCACGATGGCGCTCGAGGACCTGCGGCTCATCCCCCTCGCCCTGGCGATCGGCGTCATCGCGTCGGCCGTCGCGCTCGTCCTGCTCGACCTCATCGGGCTCATCACGAACCTCCTGTACTACGGGCGGCTGGACGCGAGCCTCACCTCGCCGGCACAGAACCGGCTCGGGCTGCTGTCGGTCGCGATCCCCATCGCCGGCGGCCTGGTGGTGGGAGTCATGGCTCGCTTCGGCTCCGAGCGGATCCGGGGCCACGGCATTCCGGAGGCGATGGAGACGATCCTTGTCGGAGGGAGCCGGATCGAGCCACGCCTGGCGATCCTCAAGCCGATATCGAGCGCCATCAGCATCGGGACGGGCGGGCCGTTCGGGGCGGAAGGCCCGATCATACTGACCGGGGGCGCGTTCGGGTCGCTGGTGGCGCAGTTCTTCGCGCTGAGCGCGGCGGAGCGCAAGACCCTGCTCGTGGCGGGTGCGGCGGCCGGCATGACCGCGGTCTTCGGCACGCCGATCGCGGCGACGATGCTCGCGGTCGAGCTCCTGCTCTTCGAATGGAAGCCGCGCTCGCTCATCCCCGTCGCGGCGGCCTCGGCCCTGGCAGCGGCAATCCGGATCGCGTTCGCGAACGCCGGGCTCGTCAGCGCCGTGCCACTGTTCCCGGTGCCGGCGCGCGCCATCCTTGACGACGCCGGGCTGCTGAGCGCGCTCGCAGTGGGGATCGCCGGCGGCCTGGCAGCGTGGCTGCTGACCGCCTGCGTCTACGGCGCGGAGGACGGCTTCAAGTGGGTGTTCGCGCGGTTCCGGCTCCACTGGATGTGGTGGCCGGCGATCGGCGGGCTCATCGTGGGGCTCGGCGGTCTCGTGGACCCGCGCGCGCTGGGCGTGGGCTACGACTCCATCCGCGCCGAGCTAGCCGGCCAGATCTCCCCGGTGGGACTCGTCACGCTGTTCGGCGTGAAGCTCGTGATCTGGGCGCTGGCGCTCGGCTCGGGCACCAGCGGAGGCGTCCTGGCGCCACTCCTGCTGATGGGCGGCGCCATCGGCGGTGTCATGTCGCCGGTCCTGCCGGGCGGATCGGAGGCGACCTGGTGCCTGATCGGCATGGCCGCGGCGCTCGCCGGCGTGACTCGCTCGCCGTTCACCGGGGTGATCTTCGCCCTTGAGCTCACCCACGACCAGAACTCGCTCCTGCCGCTCCTCATCGCCTGCATCGCCGCGGACGCCATCAGCGTCCTCGCGCTCAAACGCTCGATCCTCACCGAGAAGGTCGCGCGTCGGGGCTTCCACGTCATGCGCGAGTACGCGGTCGATCCCCTGGAAGCGCTCTTCGTGCGCGACGTCATGCGGACCAACGTCGTATCGCTCGAGGCGACGCGACCGCTCGCGGAGCTCGAGGCGCTGCTGGTTGACACGAAGCACGACGGCCAGCGCCTGTTCCCGGTGACCGGTCCGGATCGCGCCCTGCTCGGCGTCCTGGGCCGTCGCGAGGTCGCGCGCGCACTGGAGAGCCCATCGCAGCGGACCCTGCTGGTCGCGGACGTGATGCAGCGGCGCATGGTCGTCGCCTGGCCGGACGACACGCTGCGCAGGGCGGCGGACCGGATGGCGGGCAGCCGCGTGGGGGTGATGCCGGTCGTCGCGCGGGATGCACCGGCGGCCCTCCTCGGGCTCGTCACCACGTACGACCTCTTCCGCGCCCGCACCAGGCTCCTCGAGGAGGAGCGGCAGCGGGCGCATGTGCTCCGGCTGCGCCGCTTCACGACACTGCGACCCCGGGTCGCGACCGCGGCGCCAGGGCCGCAGAGCGGATCCGACCGATCGGCAGGATGATCGCTGCCCTGACCGGCGATCCGGGTCGGCAAGGCCGGCTGCGAAGCGCAGACACACGGGGGATGAGCATGGAGCCGCTGCCCTTCGACCGTGACCTACCCTGTCCGGCCTGCGGCATTCGGCTGGAGATCGTCGGCGTCTGTCGCGAGCCCCATCCCGATCTCGTGGCGTCGGGCAATCCCGGCACGCAGTCCGAGCATCTCCATGTCGCGTGCCCGGGATGTGGCTGGTCGGCGTACATGCGGACCGCGGCAGCCGGCATGGACCACCTTCTCCGCCGTTCGCGACGGCGCCACACGTGACGCCGGTGACCCGGATCGGCCGGCGCCATCTCGACGCGGTCGTGGTCGGGGCCGGGCCCAACGGCCTCGCCGCGGCGATCGAGCTCGCGCGGGCTGGTCGCTCGGTCAGGGTCTACGAGGCGGCGCCGACCATCGGCGGAGGCACGCGGTCCGCGGAGCTGACGCTGCCGGGGTTCGTGCACGACGTCTGCTCGGCCGTGCACCCGCTCGGGGTCGCCTCACCGTTCTTCCGGTCACTCGATCTCGCGCGCCACGGGCTTGACTGGGTGCAGCCCGACGCCCCGCTGGCACATGCGCTCGCGCCGGGCCGCAGCGTGGTCCTGGAACGGGACCCGCACGCGATGGCCGATGCGCTCGGGCGCGATTCCGCCGCCTGGGTACGTCTCTTCGGGCCGCTGGTACGGGAGTGGGAACGGCTGGTTCCGTCGCTGCTCGCGCCGGTCGTACGGCCGCCACGCCACCCGGTCCTGATGGCCCGCTTCGGGCTGCCGGCGCTCCTCCCCGCCACGACGCTCGCCGGCCTGTCGTTCCGCGGCTCGGCCGCGCGGGCGCTCTTCGGCGGGATGTCCGCCCACTCGATGGTCCCCCCGGGCCGCCCGCTCAGCGCCTCGTTCGGGCTCGTGCTCGGGGTGCTCGCCCACGCCGTCGGCTGGCCCGTGGCGCGCGGCGGCAGCGGCAGCATCGCGGCCGCCCTGGAGGCCGAGGCGCGCGCACTCGGCGTCGAGCTCGTGACCGGGCAACGGGTGGACTCGCTGGATGACCTGCCTCCCGCCCGCGCGGTGCTGCTCGACCTGACACCCCGCCAGGTGGCGGCGCTGGCCCGGGACCGGCTGCCGGCCGGGTACCACCGCCGGCTGGAACGGTTCCGTTACGGCCCCGGCGTGTTCAAGATCGACTGGGCGCTGGACGGACCGATCCCGTGGCGCGATCCGGGCACGGCGCGTGCCGGGACCGTCCATCTCGGCGGGCGGATCGAGGAGGTGGCCTCCGCACTGGCACGGGTGGCCGGTGGGCGCGTGCCGGAGCGGCCGTACGTGATCCTCGTCCAGCCCACGCTCGCCGACCCGACCCGCGCGCCTGCCGGCAAGCATGTCGCATGGGCGTACTGCCACGTCCCGAGCGGCTCGACGGCCGAGATGACCGCGGCGATCGAGGCCCAGGTCGAGCGGTTCGCCCCGGGCTTCCGCGACCTCGTCCTTGCCCGGGCGACCCGCGACGCCGCGGCGATGGAGGCGTACGACGAGAACTACGTGGGTGGCGACATCAACGGCGGGATCCAGGACTGGCGTCAGCTGCTCTTCCGGCCCGTCGTCCGCTGGAATCCCTACACGACCCCGGCGCGCGACCTGTTCATCTGCTCGTCGTCCACGCCGCCCGGCGGTGGGGTCCACGGGATGTGCGGCCGGCATGCCGCCCGCGAGGTGCTGCGCCGCACCTGAGCCGGCTGGGCCGACATCGACTCCTGCGGGGTCGAGGGACCCGAGCCGGCGAATAAGAAGTGGTTGTCGGCCGGGTAGACGCGGATCGTCACGTACGGGCGGCCGGACAGAGCCGCCTGCCAGCGTGCCAGATCGTCGGCCACGGTCGCCTGGTAATCGCGACCGCCCCGAAGCAGGAGCGCTAACGTTCCTGGTACGAGCTTGTCGACCCACCCGGTTGATCGCCCGAGGCGGTGCCGTCGTGGACCGGCCTGGGGGCCGCACGGCGATCGGTCGCCGCTCCCTGGCGGTCGGGATCGGTCGCGGGCGAAACGAGCGGAATCGGATCAGGCCACGCGGTAGGCGACGGTCACCGACACGCTGAGCGTCTGCGGGTAGACGGGCTGGGGCACAGTCGGCGGCGTGACCGGCAGGGTGGGCCCTCCACCCGGAGCCGCGACCGCATAGGGCACGGGCCCGTAGGGGGACACCGAGGCGCTCACCGAGAGCACCCCGCTGATCGACAGCCCAGTCGCCGACGCGATCTCGGCCGCCTGCGCCCTGGCGTCGGCGAGAGCGGCCGCGAGGGCGGTCTGCTGCGCGGCGGCGCGGCCCGACCCGTCGCTCCTCATGTCCGCCTGCCCGACTCCGGTCACCACGATGGTGTGGTCGGGCGCGATCCCCGGAGACCCCGGGAAGTACGGGTAGGCGATGGCGGTGCCCGACGACGCCACCGACGCCCCGATCGTCGCCACCGGTGCCGCAGCGGGTGCCCCGATGGCGGCGCCACCCGAGAGGGGACTCGGCGCGGCCGAGGGTGTCGTGGCGGCCGCCCGGCCCGGCTGGGCCAGGCCCGCGCCCACGAGCAGGCCCACGGCGAGGCCGAGGGCCGCCCCTGTCCCAAGGAAGCGTGACGTGCTGGACATGGCTGGTGCTCCTGTGCGGCAGGCTCGACCCCGTGCAGTGCCTGCAGTCAGCCAGACGACCCGCGGCGTCCGCTGGTTCCCGCAGGCCCGCGGCGTGCCGCCGGTGCGCCCACTGCCGGCGACATCGTCGGCCGCGACCACGATCCCCTCCACGGCGACACCGGCGACCCCGAGCGGCATGAGCCCGCGTGACTCGCCCAGGAGGTTGGCGGTGGCCCATTCGATCACGAGCTCGCCAGGCTGTGCAACGCCCGCGGTCCAACGCAGCCTCGAGCCCCAGCCGGCCCGGGCTGAGCAGAATCCGGCCGAATGGCTGTTGGCCGGGAGCGTCCGCGGGCCTACGATCCTCGCGCCCCCAGGGGCGTGGCGGAAGGGCTCTCGGGGGCGGGGGGATTCCATGCAGTTCCGCGTCCTGGGCCCAATCCAGGTCGTCGAGGACGGCAACACGCTCGCGGTCGCCGCCGGCCACCAGCGTGCCCTGCTCGCCCTCCTCCTGCTCCACGTCAACCGGGTGGTGACCACCGACCGGATCCTCGACGAGCTGTGGGGCGACAACCCGCCGGAGACGGGGGCGAAGACGGTCGCCTTCCACGTTTCCCGCCTGCGCGATGCCCTGCGGCCCTCGCGCACCCCCGGCGAGACCGACGGCGTCGTCGCGACCGCCCCCGGCGGGTACATGCTGCGCGCGGTACCGGACCAGATCGACGCGTGTCGCTTCGAGCGGCTGGCGCTCGAGGGGCGGCAGCTGCTCCGCGACGACCCGGAGGCGGCGCGCACGCGTTTCGCGAATGCGCTGGGCATGTGGCACGGAGAGCCATACGCGGAGCTGGCAGACGCGGCCTTCCTGCAGCCGGAGATCCGGCGTCTCGAGGAGTTGCGCCTGCAGGTGACCGAGGATCGGTTCGGCGCCGATCTCGCGCTCGGGCGGCACGCCGACGTGATCGACGAGCTGACCGTGCTCGTCGACGAGCATCCGTTGCGCGAGCACGCGCGCGGCCAGCTCATGGTCGCCCTGTACCGCGCCGGGCGCCAGGCGGAGGCGCTGCGCACGTACGCCGCAGGCCGGCAGCTCCTGGCCGAGGAGCTCGGCATCGATCCCGGCCCGGAGCTCCAGCAGATCGAGGGACGGGTGCTGCGCCAGGATCCACGCCTGGACCCGCCCGCGCGTCATCATGTCGTCCGCAATCCGTACAAGGGGCTGCGGCCGTTCGAGGAGCGGGACAGCGCGGACTTCTTCGGGCGTGAGGCGCTCGTCGCGCGCCTCGTCGCGCGGCTGGCAGAGGCGCAGCGTCGGGGCCGGCTGCTTGCAGTCGTCGGGCCCAGCGGCTGCGGCAAGTCCAGCGCCGTGCGAGCCGGCCTGCTCCCGGCACTGCGTCGCGGGGAGATCCCCGGCAGCGAGCGCTGGGCGTTCGGCGTCATGCAACCCGGCACACGCCCGTTCCGCGAGCTCGCGGCGGCCCTGCGGGTCCTGATGCCCGACAGTGCCGATGGGCTGGAGCATCGCGTGCGCGAGCCGGGCGGACTGGCTCGCGAGCTTCGGGCCGGCCTTGACGCACCACTCGTGCTCGTCGTCGACCAGTGCGAGGAGCTCTTCTCGCTCTCCCCTGCGGACGATCGTGACGCGTTCTGCGCGGCGCTCGTCGACGCTCTGTCGGCCGCCGATGGGCGGCTGCTCGTGGTCGCGGCACTGCGCGCCGACTATCTCGGCGGGCCGCTCCTGGTGCCCGGGGTCGGGGAACTGATCCGGACCGGGACCGAGATCGTGACGCCGATGACGCGCGACGAGCTGG
>JAJYEB010000363.1 GCA_021790375.1 Chloroflexota bacterium
GACCGCGGGCGGTGGCAGGAAGGACTACACGGTGGAGTCCGCCACCGACCTGGCGGCCGCCCGGCAGCGGGTGCTCGACGGCAAGCTGAACGTGCTGGTCGACATCGAGCGCGATACGGCCGGGGACCCCGTCTTCACGATCTATGCCAACGACCCGGGCAGCAGCCGGACGGCCCAACTGATCCGCCAGGCGGCCGCGTCGATCGCGATCGGCGACCGGCTCGGCCGGGCGGGGCTTTCGGGGACCGAGCAGTCGCGGCTCTTCGCCCCGCCCGAGGTCACGATCCGATCACCCGACCCGACGAAGCCGGTATCGGGGTCCGACGCCGTGACCGAGGAGGTCAGCGGCTTTGCGGTCACCTTCGGCCTGGTCCTCTTCCTCTTCATGGCCGTGATCATCTACGGCACCTGGGTGGCCATGAGCGTCGTCGAGGAGAAGAGCAACCGGGTCATGGAGATCATCCTGGCCGCCGCGTCGCCGTTCCAGCTGCTCGCCGGCAAGGTGCTTGGGGTGGGCGCGGCGGCGCTGCTGCAGTACGTCGCGGTGCTCGCGGCGGCTCTCGTGGCGCTGCTGCTCGAGGGCCAGGTCGCCTCGATCGTGCTCGGCAACGCCGGTGGGCTCAGCCTCCCGCAGGGGCTCACGCCGGGCATCCTGCTCGTCTTCTCGGTCTACTTCGTGCTGGGCTTCCTGCTCTACGCGGTGCTGTTCGCCGCCGCGGGATCGCTCGTCAGCCGCCAGGAGGACGTGAGCCAGGTGGTGACGCCGATGACGCTCGTGTCGACGGCCGGATACCTGGTGGGGACGTACGCATCGATCGGCATTGTCGACGCCCACGCGCCCTGGGTGGTGGTGCTCTCCTGGGTGCCGTTCCTCTCGCCGTACATGATGCTGGGCCGGTTGAACGCGGGCGCCGCGGGACCGCTGGAGGTCGTGGGCACGATCGTGCTGCTCGTCATCACGATAGTGGCCGCCGTCTGGGTCGCGGCGCGCATCTACAGCGCCGGCGTCCTCATGTACGGCCAGCGCCCCGGAGTCCGGAGGATGTGGCGGGCGATCCGCGAGGCGCGCTGACCCGGACGGCCTCAATAAGCCGCCGCGATGTGTCTCAGCTGCAGCCGCTCGTGCTGCCGCAGTTCAGGCACTTGTAGCAGCTGCCGTTGCGCACCATGATCGAGCCGCAGTCGGCGCAGCTGGGGGCATCGGCCTGGGCCTGGAAGGCGACCTTCTGGGAGCGGCCCAGCTGGATGCCGATCGATTTCGCGGCGCCGTTGGACGGCGACCCGTGGCCGTTGGAGCCGGCGGGCGGCGCGGACGATCCGGATGCCCCCGGCGCGGCGGAGGACACGGGGCCGGCCGCCTTCGCGGACGTGTCGGGCGCACGCTCGCCCATCGCCACGGGGGCACCGGCAGGAGCGGTCGCGTCCACCGGGCCCGACACGCTGGCCGCAGGCGCAGTCGGTTCGGCGGAGCCGCCCGAAGCATCCGCCTGGGCAGGGGCGGGAGCAGTGGCGCTGGGGATCGCGGATCCCTCGGGCAGGCCCGTCGCGCCACCGGCGCCGATCCCCGGCGAGACCTGCGATCCCTCCGCCGCATCCTCGCCCGAGCGGTCGAGGATGCCCAGCGCCTCGCGATCCTCCTTCGGCAGGAAGCGCGATCCGAGCCAGCGGAAGATGTAGTCCACGATCGACTTGGCGATCGGGATCTCCGGGTTGCCGGTGAACCCGCTCGGCTCGAAGCGGACGTGCGCGAACTTGTTGACCAGGTCGCGGAGCGGCACGCCGTACTGGAGCGCGACGCTGACCGAGATCGCCATGGAGTCCATCAGCCCGGCGACCGTGGAGCCTTCCTTGGCCATCCGGACGAACATCTCGCCCGGCTGGCCGTCGGGATAGCAGCCGACCGTGATGTAGCCCTCGTGTCCGGCGATCTCGAACTTGTGGGTGACCGACTGGCGCTCCGACGGGAGCCGCCGGCGGTGCGGCTTCTTCGCCTCGGCCTGCGCCGACGCGAGGGACCGCTCGAGCTCGGCGACCCGCGCGGCCAGCTCGGCGGTGGCCGCGGCGATCGCCTGCTCGGCCGCGACCTCCACGGCGGCATCGGCGTCCTTCTTCCGGCCCGTGCTGAGCGGCTGCGAACGCTTCGAGTTGTCGCGGTAGATCGCGATCGCCTTCAGCCCGAGCCGCCAGCCCTCCAGGTAGACCTGCTCGATGTCGCCGGGCGTGGCCGCCTCGGGCATGTTGACCGTCTTGCTGATGGCGCCGGAGAGGAACGGCTGGACGGCGGCCATCATCCGGACGTGGCCCATGTAGTGGATCGAGCGCTGGCCGTTCACCGGCTTGAACGCGCAGTCGAACACCGGCAGGTGCTCCGGCTTCAGGCCGGGGGCTCCCTCGATGGTCTCGTGCTCGTTGACGTAGCGGACGATCTCCTCGACCTGGCGCGAGTCGTAGCCGAGCTTGCGGAGGGCGGCCGGCACGGTCTGGTTGACGATCTTGAGGAAGCCCTCGCCGACCAGCTTCTTGTACTTGACCAGCGCGATGTCCGGCTCGATCCCGGTGGTGTCGCAGTCCATCATGAACGCGATGGTCCCCGTGGGCGCCAGGAGCGTGGTCTGCGCGTTCCGGTAGCCGAACTG
>JAJYEB010000364.1 GCA_021790375.1 Chloroflexota bacterium
TGCTGCGCCAGCCGCTCGACCTCCTCGAGGATGTGCGACGAGAAGAGGATCACGCGTCCCTCCGCCGCCATGCGGTGGAGCAGATCCATCATGTGCAGCCGCTGTCGCGGATCCATGCCGTTGAACGGCTCGTCGAGCAGCAGGATCGGCGGATCGTGGACGAGCGCCGACGCCAGCTTCACGCGCTGCCGCATCCCCTTCGAGTAGCCGCCGATCGCGCGGTCCGCGGCACCCTCCAGGTCGACCATCGCGATCGCCCTCCGCGCGGCCCCGTCCGGGTCGGGGACACGGGCGAGGCGGGCCGAGAGCACGGCGAACTCTCGACCGGTCAGGAAGTCGTACGCCGCGTCGCGCTCCGGCACCAGGCCGAGCTGACGGTACAGCGCGGGGTCCCGGCCCGCCGGCCGGCCCTGGATCAGCACGTGCCCGCTGGACGGGGCGAGCAGGCCGGCCAGCATGTGGAGCACCGTCGACTTGCCGGCTCCGTTCGGGCCCAGCAGCCCGGTCACGCCCGCGCCGATCCCGAAGGTGACGTCGTTGACCGCGACCACGTTCCCGTACCAGCGAGCCACGTGCGCGGCGGCCAGCGGTGCACCGGCCACGTCCGCCGGCACCGGCGCGGGGGCCCAGAGCGGCGGGCGGCCCGGGCCGCTCACGCCGCGATCCTCGCGTAGCGCCGCAGCACGACGGTTCCGGCGACAACCGCGATGGCGAGGGCGACGATGACGTACCACCACCCCGGGAGGTCCGCCCGCCGGAGGATCTCGTCGCCGGCACTGCCGAAGAACCAGTTGACCGTGCCGTCTCCGACCGTCGATGGGCTCAGCAGGACCCCGTAGCGGGTCCATCCGCCCTGCTCCGCCGACGCGATCAGCGTGCCCAGCCCGTCGGCGATGAACCAGAACGCGACGATCCCGCCCGTCGCGTAGGCCCGCCGAGGGGTGAGGGCGGCGATCGCGAGCGCCACCGTCGAGACCTGGAGCGAGGTCACCAGCGCGCTCGCCAGCATCGGCCCGGGAAGGTCCAGGTGATCCCGCAGGTAGCCGACCGGGTCGGACCGCACGAGCGCGCTGCCCACGTACAGCACGATCTCCGGGACGAGCGCGATCAGCAGCATGGCCGTGAGCAGCGCCGCGAACTTCGCGAGCGCATAGTCCCGCCGCTCCAGGGCCCGCGTGAAGTAGAGCGACAGCACGTGGTTGCGCTGGTCCCGGCCCACCAGTTCCGGGGCCACCGCCGCGCAGAACAGCAGCATCACGGTGCCGACCAGCGAGAAGTAGTTCTCGATCCGCACCGGCTGCAGCAGGTCGCCGGCGAGCGCGGTGATGCCGAGCTCGACCACCGCCGGGACGAGCGCGATCGCGAAGAGGCCCATCGGGACGACCTTCGACCGCGCGCTCCGGCCGATGCCGAACGACGCGGCGAGGCCGTGCGTGTAGAGCGCGCGGAACGCGTGGACCCGCCCCAGGCGGCGGCCGTCGTAGTGCTGGTAGCCGAGGTCGTAGATGCTTCCACCGGCAGACGTGGCGACGGTGGGTCCCGCGCCGGACACCGTGGGCCCGGGGGGCCGGCCCTCGATCGGGTTCCCCTGTCCTCCCATCGGGCTCACCTCGGCGCCTCCTGCGCCACATCGGGGGCGAGATCGGGGGCGAGCCCGGGGTCCTCGACCGTCCGGAACAGGTCCTCCAGCTGGTGCCGTCCCTGCTCGATGCGGGCGAGCGGCAGGCCGAGCTCCACCACCAGGTCGCGCACCAGGTCGTACGGCGGCGGGCCGTCAAGGTCCACCAGCACGAGCCGGCCCTCCTGGTGGGCCGTGCGCCCGATCCGGCCCAGCGCCTCGGCCAGCCTGTCGGCGCCCTCCTCGACCTCGATCGTGAGGACGTGGGTCAGGGCGGTGAACTGGGTGAGGGGCGCGGAACGGATCAGCCTTCCGGCGTCGATCGCGACCAGGTGGTCGCAGATCCGCTCGACCTCCCCCAGGAGGTGCGACGCCATGACGATCGCGATGCCGAACTCGCTGCCGATCCGGTGGACCAGCGCGAGCATCTCCTCGCGCCCGGCGGGGTCCAGCCCGGCGGTCGGCTCGTCGAGGAGCAGCAGGCTCGGATCGTGGACCAGCGCCTGGGCGAGCTTGACGCGCTGGCGCATCCCGGTCGAGTAGCCGCCGATGGGGCGGTACCGCTCCTCGTACAGGCCCACGTGACGAAGCGTCTCGGCGGACCGCTCCCGTGCCGCCGAGGCCGGCAGGCCGCTCATCCGGGCCATGTGGGTGACGAAGTCGGCCGCGCCGACGTCCGGCGGCAGGCAGTCGTGCTCCGGCATGTACCCCACCCGCTGCCGGACCTCGCTCCCGTGGGTCGCGGTGTCCAGGCCCAGCACGGCGGCGCGTCCCGAGGTCGCCCGGACCAGGCCGAGCAGCACCTTCAGCAGGGTCGACTTCCCCGCGCCGTTCGCACCGACCAGCCCCACGATCCCGCCGTCGAGCGCGAGCGTGACGCCGTCGAGCGCGGTGACGCCGGGGTATCGCTTGGTCAGGCGGTCGGTGGCGATCAGCGGCACCCGCACAGGATGGAGCATGGACGCAACAGGACGCACGGGCCGGCCGACCCATAGAATGCCTTGGTG
>JAJYEB010000015.1 GCA_021790375.1 Chloroflexota bacterium
TGATGATGTTGCCGCAGTCGTCCACCGCCACGAAGCGCCGGACCTTGACCTGGCCGGTGCCCCTGTCGAGGTCGACCACGCAGATGTAGCTGCCGAAGGGAAACGTCAGGTTCGGCGGGTCGTAGTAGTCGACCGCCTCGAACCCGGCCTCCATCCCCTGGGGGTGGTTGGTGTAGGCGGCGAACGCGATCTCCTGGATCGTCTTGAAGCGGTCGGGCGAGCCCTTGACGCTCCACCTGCCGTTGGTCCACTCCAGGTCGTCGGGGTTCGCCTCCAGCAGGTGCGCGGCGAGGAGGCGGGCCTTCTCGCGGAGCTTCCGGGCGGCCACCGCCGTGGCGGCGCCGGCCGTGGGGGTGGAGCGGCTCGCGTACGTCCCCAGGCCGTAGGGGGCCGTGTCGGTGTCGCCCTCCTCGATCGTGATGTCCTTCGCCGGGATGCCCAGCTCCTCGGCGATGATCTGCGCGAAGGTCGTCTCGTGGCCCTGGCCCTGCGACTGCACGCCCAGGCGCGCGATCGCGGAGCCGGTGGGGTGCACCCGGATCTCGCAGCTGTCGAACATCTTGATCCCGAGGATGTCGAAGGTGTGGGACGGCCCCGCGCCGACGATCTCGGTGAAGCTGCTGATCCCGATGCCCATCAGCTCGCCGCGGGCCCGCTTCTCGGCCTGCTCCCGGCGCAGCCCGTCGTAGTCGATGATCTCCATCGCCTTGCGGAGCGCGGCCGGGTAGTTGCCGGAGTCGTACTCCCAGCCGGTGGCCGAGTGGTACGGGAACTGCTCGGGCTGGATGAAGTTGCGCATGCGCAGCTCGGCCGGGTCGATCCCCAGCTGGTGGGCCGTGATGTCGACCATCCGCTCGATCGAGTGGACGGCCTCCGTGACCCGGAACGAGCAGCGGTAGGCCACGCCTCCCGGCGGCTTGTTGGTGTAGACGCCGTCCACCTCGACGAACGCCGCGGGCAGGTCGTAGGAGCCGGTGATCACGTTGAAGAGTCCGGCCGGGAACCGGGAGGGATCCGCGGCGGCATCGGTGTAGCCGTGGTCCGCGATCGTCTTCACTCGCAGGCCGGTGAGCTTCCCGTCCTTCGTCGCGCCCAGCTCGCAGTGCACGTGGTAGTCCCGCGCGAACGAGTCGGCCTGCAGGTTCTCCGAGCGGTCCTCGATCCACTTGACCGGGTGCCCGGTGGTGAGGCTCGCGACGACCGCGAGGACGTACCCGGGATAGACCGGCACCTTGCCCCCGAAGCCGCCCCCGATGTCGTGCGTCTTGATGCGGATCTTGTGCTCGGGGATCTTGGACACCAGGCTGAACACGGTCCGGATCGCGTGGGGGGCCTGGGTGGTCATGTGCACGGTCAGGTGCTCGCGCACGGGATCCCAGTCGGCGATGCAGCCGCAGGTCTCGATCGAGGCGACGTGGATGCGCGGGATGTACAGGTCCTGACCGATCACCACGTCCGAGCCGGCCAGGGCCCGGTCGGCAGCGGCCCGGTCGCCGGATTCCCAGTGCCAGATTCGGTTGGTCTGCTTGTCGGGACCGCGGTCCGGGCGGAGCACCGGGGCGCCCGGCTCGAGCGCCTTGAACGGGTCCACCACGACCGGCAGCGGGTCGTAGTCGACCAGCACGGCGGCGACGCCGTCCGCGGCGGCGTACCGGGAGCTGGCGACCACCGCCGCCACTTCCTGGGCCTGGTACATCACGGTGTCGACCGGCAGCACCATCTGCCTGTCGCCGGCGAGGGTCGGCATCCAGTGGAGCCCGGCCGCCTCGAGGTCCTTGCCGGTGATCACGGCCAGGACGCCCGGCACCTTCAGCGCCTCGGAGGCGTCGATGCCACGGATCGTCGCGTGCGCGTAGGGGCTCCGGACGATGTCCATCCAGAGCATCCCGGGGAGCACCACGTCGTCGATGTACTCGCCCTTGCCCCGGATGAAGCGGGGGTCCTCCCGGCGCTTGAGGGAGTGCCCCATACCCCCGACTTCGGGGGTCGTGGTGGGTGGCTGCGCGTGATAGGTGTCGCTCATCTCGCCGCTACCTCGCCGCCACGCCGGCCGACCCGGCCGACGCTTCCGGGGCCGCCCGCAGCTCGGCCGCCGCCTGCTGGATGGCCTTGACGATGTTCACGTACCCAGTGCAGCGGCACAGGTTGCCGCTGATCCCCTCGCGGATCTCCTGCTCGGTCGGGTCGGGGTTCTGGGCGAGCAGCCAGCTCGACTCGACGATCATCCCCGGCGTACAGAAGCCGCACTGGAGCCCGTGCTGGTCCCAGAACGCCTGCTGCAGCGGGTGCAGCTTGCCCGCCTGTTCCATCCCCTCGATGGTGGTGATCTGGGCGCCGTTCGCCTGCACGGCGAGCAGCGCGCAGCTCTTGGCGCTCGTCCCGTCCACGAGCACCGTGCAGGCGCCGCAGTGGCTGGTGTCGCAGCCGATGTGGGTGCCGGTGAGCCCGAGGACGTCGCGGAGCAGGTGGACCAGGAGCAGCCGCGGCTCCACGTCGGCCTCGTGCCGGGTGCCGTTGACGGTCACGGAGACATGCTGGGTGGTCACGGTCTCGATCCCCCGCTACGCCTGGCCGAGGGCGCGGGCCGTGGCGCGCCGCAGCGCCCGCACGGTCATCTCCGCCGCCATCGCCCGCTTGTACTCCGCCGGCCCGTGCCCGTCCGCGGACGGGCGGCTCTGGGCCGCGGCGGCCTCCCCGGCCTGCCGGAAGAGCGCCTCCGAGGGCGCGTTGCCAGCCAGGACGCGCTCGGCCTCGGTCGCCGCGAAGGCGGTCTCCGCCACGGCGGTCAGCCCGATCCCGACCTCGGCGATGCGCCCGTCCGGTCCGAGCCGGAGCTGCACCGCCGACGCCGCGGTGGCGAAGTCGCCGGCCTTGCGCTCGATCTTCTCGTATGCCCCGCCGCTGCGGTCCGCCGGCCGCGGGATCCGCACCTCGGTGAGGATCTCGGTCGGCTCGATCGCCGTCACGAACGTGTCGAGAAAGAACTCCCGGGCCGGGACGGTCCGCCGGCCGTCGGCGCTGCGACAGACGATGGTGGCACGGGCCGCGATGAGGACCGCCGGCCAGTCGGCCGAGGGATCGGCGTGCGCGCAGGAACCGCCGATGGTCCCCCAGTTGCGCACCTGGGGGTCGCCGATGCCGCCGGCCGCGTCGCGCAGGAGCGGATACCGGGCGGCGACAACCGGGTCGAGCTGGATCTGCCGATGGGTGGCCCGCCCCCCCACGACCAGCTCGCCGGCCGTCTCGACGATCCCGTCGAGGCCGGAGACGTCCCGGATGTCGACGAGGAGCCCGGGCTGCGCCAGCCGGAGCTTCAGCAGCGGGATGAGGCTGTAGCCGCCCGAGAGGACCTTCGCCTCGCCCTCGCGCTCCTTCAGGATCCGGAGCGCGTCGGGCAGGTCCGACGGCCGCACATAGTCGAACTGCGCTGGGATCATCGCCGAGGCGCCCCTCCTTACCCCGTTGCCGGCACGAGCGCCGGCAGGGAAGCCGCCCGCGAGCCGTGCGGGCGCGATCGCCAAGCAGCTCGTTCGAGCGCCCGGGTGGCCTCCAGCGCTTACGGGGGACGCGCGTCCAGCGCCCGAGGCGGAGGAACGATGGGCGGGATGGTAGTTGCGCAGTCAAGATCGGTCAACGACGCGGACGCGACGGGCCCCGCGGCCGCTGCAACAGCGGCGTGTCAAACCGGTCCGCCTGCTCGCGGTTCGCGCGCACGCGCTCCGCCCGCTCGAGCGCCGCGAGATCGGCCGGAGTGTCGACGTCGGGGTTCGCCCCCGGAACCGCCACCTCGCGGACCAGCTCCGGGTGCGCCTGCAGCACCGGACCCAGGCCGCGGTCACCGGCGGTCTCGAGCGCGAGCGGCCATGCGGCGCGGGCGATCAGCACCGGGTTCGCGCCGCCTCCGCCCTCGTACCGCGGGACCACCACCGGGCGCCCACCCTCGCCGAGCGCGGCCAGGAGCGCCTCGATCACGTCGACCCGCACGAGCGGCTGGTCGCCGAGGAGCACGAGCACGGCCTCGCTCCCCTCCGCCAGCGCCGTCATCCCCACGCGCAGCGAGCTCGAGAGTCCGGCCCCGGGGTCCGGGTTGCGCACGCGGCGTTCGCCGTGCCAGGTGATCGCCGCCTCGATCCGTTCGGCCGCGTCTCCGAGCACGACCACCACGTCGCCGAACCCGATCGCCGCTGCCCGGTCGAGCACGCGCTGGAGCAGCGGCTGCCCGCCCAGCGGGGCCAGGGCCTTGACGCTCCCGAACCGTTCGGACGCGCCGGCGGCCAGGACGAGCGCTCCGACCCGCGTCGGGTCCACCTCAGCGGGCGGCGGGCGGTGCCGCGGGTGTCTCGGCCGCCTGGACGGCAGGCGGTCCCGCGGCCCGATCCGTGGGCCGTTCCGCCGCCTGCGCTGCGGGCGGTTCCGCGGCCCGTGCCCGTTCCACCATCGGCCGTCCGGTCCCGCCGTGCCGGGCCGCGACCACCTCCGCCATGATCGCGAGCGCCGTCTCCGCCGGTGCGCGGCCCCCCAGGTCCAGGCCCACGGGGCCCCGCAGCCGTGCCAGGTCCGCGTCGGTGCAGCCGGCCGCGCGCAGCCGCTCCCGCCGGTCGGCCTGCGTCTTCCGCGATCCGACGGCCCCGACGTAGCGGCAGCCCCGCCGGAGCGCGGCCACGATGGCCGGCTCGTCGAACTTCACGTCGTGCGAGAGGACCGCCACGGCGTCCGCCGGTCCCAGCCCGATCTCGTCGGCGACCTCGTCCGGCCATCCCACGACCAGCCGGTCGGCGTCCGGGAAGCGCTCCCGGGTGGCGAACGCGGGCCGACCGTCGACCACGACCGTCTCGTAGCCGAGGGTGCGGGCGATCGACACGAGCGGGATCGCGACCTGGACCGCCCCCACCACGACGAACCGGGGCCGCACCGGGAACGACTCCACGAAGAACGCCCGACCGGCGAGTTCCACGGTCCGCGACGTGCCGCGTCCGAGGGCTTCGATCGCCAGGCGCACCAGCTCCGCGTCGAGCGCCGGATCGCCCAGCGACCCCTCCAGGCGGCCGTCGTCCCACGCCACCAGGACCGGGGCCGGCGGCGCCCCGTCGCCGGGTTCGTGCGGTCCGATGCCCGGACCCGGCGAATCGCCGGGGAGCGGCGTGATCACCGCGCGAGCTCCGGCCCGTCCCAGGTCCGCCGCGCCGACCGGCTCCAGCCCCGCCGCCGCCCGTGCCGCCCCCACCACCTCGGGGCGCACCAGCGGCTCCACCAGCACGTCGATCGTGCCGCCGCAGGCGAGCCCCACGTCCCAGGCCTGCTCGTCGCTGATCCCGTAGCGGATCACCCGGGAGTGCCCGGTGGTCCGTGCCCGCTCGATCTGCTCGGCCGCGGCGCCCTCCACGCAGCCGCCGCTCACCGAGCCCGCGATCCGGCCGTCGGACGCGAGCAGCAGCACCGCTCCTTCCGGACGAGGCGACGAGCCGAACGTCCGGACCACGACCGCGCGGCCGGCCTCGATGCCTTCGACGCGCCACGCGGCGAGGGTGTCGACGAGCTCCTTCATGCCTGCGCCTCCAGGTGGCGAGCAGGCCACGAGTGTGGCGCAGCGCCGTCGATCCTGCCGGGCGGCGACGGGCGGCCCGCCGGCACTGCCGGCTCCGCCGTCCGCCGTGACCCGCGGGGCCCGCCCAGCAGCAGGGCCAGCCGCTCCAGGCTCGCGAGCGTCCCGGCCGCCACGAAGTCGTCGATCGACGGGAGCGCGGCCGCCATGCCCCCGGCCAGCGGCCGGTAGCCGGGCTCGCCGGCCAGCGGGTTGAGCCAGATCAGGCGGTGGCAGCTTCGACGCAGGCGCGCCGTCTCCCGGGCCACCAGCGCCGCGTCGCCGCGGTCCCACCCGTCGCTGACCACGACCACCACCGCGCTGCTGCGCAGCACGCGCCGCGCCCAGCGCCGGTTGAACTCGCGGAAGCAGTCCCCGATCCGGGTTCCCCCCGACCAGTCGGTGGTCGCCTCCGCCACGCGGGCCAGCGCGCGGTCGCGGTCCCGGTCGGCGAGGAGACGCGTGACGCGCGTCAGTCTCGTCCCGAACACGAACGCCTCGGTGCGCACCGTGGACGCGGACAACGCCTGCGCGAAGCGCAGCAGCAGCCGGGCGTGGCGCTCCATGGACCCCGAGATGTCGCACAGCACGACCAGCGAGCGGGGGCGCCGGACGGCCCGCTGCCAGACCCATTCGACCGGGTCACCACCGGTCTTCAGGTTGCGCCGGAACATGACCCTGGGCGCCAGCACCCGCCCGCGCCGGTCCAGCTCCCGGCGTCGGGTCCGCCGCAGCTCCAGCGACGGTGCCAGCAGGTCGATGAACCGCTCGGCGTCGCGGACCTCCTCGCCGGTCATCCGGTCGAACCGGCGGTGGCGGTCCACCGTCTCTCGGCTCCACGCGTGCGGCGAGATCACCAGCGCGTCGAACGACTCGGGGCCGGGCCCGGCCAGCTCCCGGCGGTCCCCGGCCGGCGGCGCCACCGCCCCGGCGTCCGGTCCGGACCCCTCGGCGGATGCGCGTTCCTGCCCCTCCCGCGGCTCGGGGTCCCGCTCGTCGACGATCGTGGTCGGTGGCTCCATCTCCGGTCCCGGTTGCGATGGCCGGGCGCGCCAGAAGCGACCGAACACGGCCTCGTAGACGGCCCGGTCCTCGCGCCGTCGCACGAACACGGCCGCGCCGGCATCGCGGACCTCCTCGCGGTCGGCGATCCGGACGAGCTCCAGCGCCCTGGCGAAGTCGATCGCGGCACCGGTGTCCACGGCCAGGCCGGCCGCCCGGAGATCGCGCGAGAACGACACGGCCGCCGCCACCAGCCGCTCGCCATCGACGGCCCGCCGGCGGGTGTGACCCGGGGGGTCCAGGGGCAGGAGGGACCGTCGCCGTGGCGTCGCCCGCCCCATCCCGGTCAGGCCCCCGGCCCCGGGGCCGCCAGCAGCGCACGGACCTGCTGGCCCCGGATCGCACTCACGTCCTCCTCGTACTTGAGCAGGACGCCGAGCGTGTCGTCCACGAGCGCTGGATCGAGGTCCACCGCGCCAAGCGCGAGCAGGGCGGCGGCCCAGTCGAGCGTCTCCGCCACCCCCGGGACCTTGGTCAGGTCGGCGGCGCGCAGCCCGTGCACGAACGCGACCACGGCGCGCGCCAGCCGCTCCGGCACGCCGGGCACCCGCGCCCGCACGATCTCGAACTCCCGTTCGGGCGTGGGGTAGTCGATCCAGTGGTAGAAGCAGCGCCGCTTCAGCGCGTCGTGCACCTCGCGCGTGCGGTTCGAGGTGATCACCACGCGCGGCGGCCGCTCGGCGCGGATCGTGCCGACCTCGGGCACGGTGACCTGGAAGTCGGAGAGGATCTCGAGCAGGTATGCCTCGAACTCCTCGTCCGCCCGGTCGATCTCGTCGATCAGCAGCACCGGCGGCGCGCCGTCGTGCGACTCGAGCGCCTGCAGCAGAGGGCGGCGGATCAGGAACGCCGGCCCGAAGATGTCGTGCACGCTGGCCACACCCGCGTGGCCGCGCGCCTCGAGCAAGCGGATCTCCACCATCTGCCGCGCGTAGTCCCACTCGTAGACGGCCGTGGTGACGTCCAGCCCCTCGTAGCACTGCAGCCGGATCAGGCGCGTGCCGAGCACGTCGGCCAGGACCTTCGCCAGCTCCGTCTTGCCGACGCCCGCCTCACCCTCCAGGAGCAGCGGGCGACCCAGCTCGAGGGAGAGGAAGACGGTGGTGGCAAGCGAGCGGTCGCACAGGTAATCGCGGGCGCGGAGCGCGTCGCTGATCGCCTGGATGGACAGCTGCGCCTCGCGAGCCTGACCCTGGGACGCCGGATCGCTCACGGCGGGATGCTACACCGAGCCGGGGCCCGGCCCGCCTCCGGCCCGGTTGCCGGGCCGGGCCGGTCGGCGGCTCAGCTCGCCCCTGCCTGCCCCTCCGGAGCGTCGAGCGCCTGCGCATACGCCGGGAAGCGGAACCGCATCTCCCTGACCAGCACGCCGCCGTGGCCCAGCGATGCCACCATCCGCGCGCTCGCGCGTTCCCCCGTCAGCAGCCGCGGGAGCAGCAGGTCGGCGGCCGTCGCCTTCGAGTACGCCCCACACGTCGGGAGCCCCAGCAGGTCGGTCGCACCGACGCGCGCCAGCCAGGTCATCGATCCGGGGTGCGCGGGAACCCCGTGCCGCACGATGCGCCCGCCGAGCCGGGCGATGGCCTCGAAGAACGGGTCCGCCGGGTCGGTCGAGGCCGCGCCCGCTGTCAGGATCACGTCCACGCGGCGGGAACCCCTGGCCAGCGGCCGCAGCGCCGCCTCGACGGCGTCCGCGTCGTCCGCCACGTACTCGATGCCCTCCAGGCGGGAGCCCAGCGACCCGACGCGGCCGGCGATCCCGCGCTCGAACCGCCCGCGGGCCGGCGCGCGGACCGATTCCTTGACCACGACCGCCACGCGGCGACGGACGAACGGCGCGACCCGGACCAGCGGCCCGCTGCGCTCCACCAGCCGGAGGCCGCGGCCGAGCACGTCCCGGCTGACCGCGTGCGGGCCGATCTTGACGCTCGCGACCAGGTCGCCGGCCCGGACCACCTGGCCGTCGTACAGCGTGAAGACCTCCAGCGGGTCCACCCGGTCCAGCCGCTCCAGGGCCGCGGTACGGACGTGGAGCACCCCGTCCCCGGACGCCAGCAGGTCCACCCGGCTCTCGGCCGGACCGCGCAGCTGCACGCCGGTCCCGGCGACGGCGCGTGCCAGGAGCGTGGCGGCCTCGTCCTCGTGCACGTCGTCGGGATCCAGGACGAGCACGACGAAGCCCGGCGCGGCACCCGGCTGCCTCCCCCGGACACCCAGGTCGGCCCCGGTGGCCGGGTCGGCGATCCGCGCGACATCGGATTCCGACAGGCGACGACCCTTCGACCAGCGCTCGCCCGCCACGATCACGTCGCGGGTCAGCACGGCGCCCACGGCCTCCGCGGCCACCGGCGATCCGGGGACGATCCGGAGAGGCCTCACGTGCGCGACACGCCGCCCGGGCGCGGGCTTGCGCCGCTCAGCGCCGCTCCTCGTGTGGCGCCAGCGCCTCGAGCACGAGACGGACGACCACGGCACCCACGAGCGCGACCACCACCGCGCCAAGGAAGCCGCGGGGATCCCCGAAGGCGAGCTGCCGTCCGAGCCACCCGCCGACGATCCCGCCCAGCACGCCGACCAGGATGTTGGCGAGGCATCCACGGGCGGCTCGCCCCGGCACCAGCATCGCCGACAGCCCGCCGGCGATGAAGCCGACGACGATCCATCCGACCAGGTCCATGTCCAGCATGCGCGACCCTCCGCCGGGCAGTGTATCGGCGCCGGAGGCGGGGTGGAACGCTGGAAGCGCGTGGTACGATCCGGCCGATGACCCCCCGGGTCCTGCACGGCAGCGTGACGATGAGGTTGCGTCAATGGCAACGGTGACGTTCGACCACGTTTGGAAGCGCTACGGCGACGTCGTCGCCGTGAGCGACCTGGTGCTGGACATCCGCGACGAGGAGTTCCTGGTCCTGGTCGGACCTTCCGGCTGCGGCAAGACCACCAGCCTGCGCATGATCGCCGGGCTCGAGGAGGTTTCCGAGGGGACCCTGCGGATCGGCGAGCGCGTGGTGAACGACCTGGCGCCCAAGGACCGCGACGTGGCCATGGTGTTCCAGAGCTACGCGTTGTATCCCCACATGAGCGTCCGGGACAACCTCTCCTTCGGGCTGAAGCTGCGCAAGGTGCCCAAGCCGGAGATCGAGCGCCGCGTGCAGGAGGCGGCCAAGATCCTGGACCTCGGCACGCTGCTCGACCGCAAGCCCAAGCAGCTCTCCGGCGGCCAGCGCCAGCGCGTCGCGCTGGGGCGCGCCATCGTGCGCGAGCCCGCGGTCTTCCTCATGGACGAGCCGCTCTCGAACCTCGACGCGAAGCTGCGCGCCCAGACGCGCGCCCAGATCCTTCGCCTCCACCAGCGCCTGGCCACCACGTTCGTGTACGTGACCCACGACCAGATCGAGGCCATGACCATGGGCAGCCGGATCGCCGTGATGAGCGCCGGGCTGCTCCAGCAGGTGGGCGCCCCCCAGGAGCTCTACGACCACCCGATCAACAAGTTCGTGGCGGGGTTCATCGGGTCGCCGGCCATGAACTTCGTCGAGATGACCGCCACCCGCCGCGACGGGAACGTCCAGCTCACCAACGGCACCTTCACGTTCCCGGTGCCCGACCGTCTGAAGGATTCGGTGGCGGCGGTCGCGGGCGACAAGATCACGGCGGGGATCCGCCCCGAGCATCTCGAGCTCGGCGACGCCAAGCCCGGCGACGCGACGCTGCGCGCCACCGCCGACGTGGTCGAGTACCTCGGCGACGAGGAGCAGATCCACCTGACGGCCGGCGGGCAGGAGATCATCGCGCTGATCAGTTCGTCGGCGCGGGTGCGCCCGGGCGACGTGCTCGACCTGCGGGTCTCGATGGACCGGGTCCACCTCTTCGACGACGCGAGCGGCCTCTCGCTGACCAGCCGCCAGCTGGCCGCCGCGTAGCCGGCTGGCCGCCGCACAGGCAGTTCGCCGCCGCGCAGGCAGTTCGCCGCCCCACAGTCGGCTCGCCGCCGCGCAGGGGCGTCGTCCTCAGCGCGAGCGGGGCCGCGTTTCCCGGCGCCCGGCCGACGCGCCGACCGCACGCAGCCGTGCCGCCGCGTCCTCCGCGGTCAGGTCGCGCTGCGTCTCTGCCAGCATCTCGTATCCGACCATGAACTTGCGCACCGTCGCGGATCGGAGCAGCGGCGGGTAGAAGTGCGCGTGCAGCTGCCAGTGGTCGTGGGTCGCCGCATCGAACGGCGCCTGGTGCCACCCCATCGAGTACGGGAACGGAACGCCGAAGAGGCCGTCGTACCGGCCCAGCAGGTCGATCAGCACGTGGGCCAGCCTGTCGCGCTGGCCGTCATCCAGTTCCGTCAGCCGCCCCACGGGCCGCTTCGGGATCACCAGCGTCTCGAACGGCCACACCGCCCAGAACGGCACGAGCACGAGCCAGTCGTCGTCCTCCTCCACCACGCGCGGCCCGCCGTGCTCCTGTGACGCGTACTCGAGCAGCAGGCGCGATCCGTGCGCGTCATGCCACGCCCGCTGCGCCATGTCCTCGCGCGCGGCCTCGACCGGGAGCGCCGTTCCGGCCCAGATCTGCCCGTGGGGATGCGGGTTCGACGCGCCCATGGTCTCGCCGCGGTTCTCGAATACCTGCACCCAGCGGTACTCGGCACCCAGCTCGGCGGTCTGGGCCGCCCACACGTCCACGATCCGGCGCAGCTCCTCCCGGCTCATCCGCGCCATCGTCAGGTCGTGCCTGGGCGAGAAGCAGACCACGCGGCACGTGCCCGGCTCCCCCTCCGCCACCAGGAGGCCCCGCTCGACGCGCTCCGGTGAGACGTCGGGGCGCAGGGCGGCGAAGTCGTTGGTGAACACGAACGTCCCGTCGTAGGCGGGGTTCCGCTGGCCGCCGGCGCGCGCGTTGCCCGGACACAGGTAGCAGGCGGGGTCGTAGGCGGGCAGGTGCTCCGGCGGGGGTGTCTCCTCGCGGCCCTGCCAGGGCCTCCGGGTGCGCTCGGGTGACACCAGCACCCACTCGTCCAGGAGCGGGTTGTACCGCCGATGGGGTTGCGCGAAGATCGTCGGCACGCTCGGGTCGCGAGGCTGCGCCGTCCCGGTGGCGCGAGATGGGTCCGCTCCGGCCCGGGCCCGCGTCCCGCTCATCCGGCCGATCCCCTCAGCCGGCCAGCGGCCCGTCGCCGCCCGGCGCAGGCCGAGGGTGACGCGCCCCGATCACGGCCCGCTGCGCCAGCGCCGCCACCAGCGCGAACAATGTGGCAAACCCCAGGTCCGAGAAGAGGTGCACCTCGAACCCGAAGAGCGGCACGGCGGGCCCGAACCCGATCCGCAGCCAGTGGCCCAGCGTGCCGAGCGACGCGATCGCGGCCAGTACCGGTACGATCACGACCGCCCAGCGCCGCGGGCCCACCAGCCAGCCGATCGCGGATCCGATGAGCGTCCCGGCGGCCATGAAGGTCGCCAGGACGCCGTAGGCGTTCAGCGGCATGGGACGTGCGCCATGCGGACCCGGCACACGGTGCGTGCCCTCCGGTCCGGGCGCGAGTTGCGCATCATCCGGCCTACTCCAGGTAATCCTTGAGCTTCCGGGAGCGGCTCGGATGGCGCAGCTTGCGCAGCGCCTTGGCCTCGATCTGGCGGATCCGCTCGCGGGTCACGTTGAACTCCTTGCCGACCTCCTCGAGGGTGCGGGCGCGCCCGTCCTCGAGGCCGAAGCGCAGCTGGAGCACCCGGCGCTCGCGACCCGTCAGCGAGTCGAGCACCGCCTCCACCTGCTCCTTGAGGAGCTGGTGCGACGCCGCCTCGGCCGGGGCCAGCGCCGCCCGGTCCTCGATGAAGTCGCCCAGGTGGCTGTCCTCTTCCTCGCCGATCGGCGTCTCGAGCGAGACCGGCTCCTGGCTGACCTTGATGATCTCGCGGACCTTCTCGGGGGTGACCACGATCTCCTGGCCCTTGGACATCGCGTCGGCGATCTCCTCGACCGTCGGCTCGCGGCCCAGCTCCTGGAGCAGGCCGCGCGAGACCCGGATCAGCCGGTTGATGGTCTCCACCATGTGGACGGGGATGCGGATCGTGCGGGCCTGGTCGGCGATCGCGCGGGTGATCGCCTGCCGGATCCACCACGTGGCGTAGGTGGAGAACTTGTAGCCCTTCTCGTAGTCGAACTTCTCGACCGCCCGGATCAGGCCGATGTTGCCCTCCTGGATCAGGTCCAGGAAGCTCATGCCGCGCCCGATGTACTTCTTGGCGATCGACACGACCAGCCGCAGGTTCGCGCTGGTGAG
The DNA here is from genome assembly GCA_021790375.1 of Chloroflexota bacterium. Classification (GTDB taxonomy): domain Bacteria; phylum Chloroflexota; class Limnocylindria; order Limnocylindrales; family CSP1-4; genus JAJYNJ01. The sequence continues at coordinate 12,915 of JAJYEB010000015.1, forward strand.
CTGCTCGCGGGCGTCCCGCCCCATCCGGACCAGCACGCCACGCCGCTCGCGGAGCTTGGTGCCGATCGGGACGGTGGGATCCCACCCCATCTCGAGCAGCAGCTCGGAATCGCTGCCGGCCTCGATCCAGCGGCGCAGGTACTCGTGCCCGACCTCGCGCGACCAGTCGTACAGGGCCCGCAGGCCCGGGTTGTCG
>JAJYEB010000365.1 GCA_021790375.1 Chloroflexota bacterium
GAGGACGGTCAGCCGCGAGAAGATCCGGCGCCCCTCGGGCGCCTGCCCGATCCCTGCCTTCACGAGCTGGTGGGCCGGGACGTGCGAGATGTCGCGCCCGTCGAACGTGACCGTGCCGCGGCGCGGGTGCAGCAGCCCGTTGATCGTCTTGAGCGTGGTGGTCTTGCCCGCTCCGTTCGCGCCGATGAGCGTGACGATCTCGTCCCGGCGCACCTCCAGCGAGATCCCCTGGAGCGCGTGGATGTGACCGTAGTAGGTGTGGACGTCCTGCAGCTGGAGGAGGGGATGAGCGTCGCCGGCCGCGCCGGTCGCCGCGGGCGCGGCCTGGACCATGGTCTCGGTCATTCCGCCGGTGCTCCCAGGTAGGCCTCGATGACGCGCGGGTCGCGACGGACCTCGTCGGGCGTCCCTTCCGAGATCCGCTCGCCGTGGTCGAGGACCGTGACCCGGTCGCTGATTCCCATCACCACGCGCATGTCGTGCTCGATGAGCAGGATCGTCAGGCCCAGGTCGCGTCGCAGTCGCGCGATCAGGGCGGTCAGGTCGGCCGTCTCCCGCGGGTTCATGCCGGCCGTGGGCTCGTCGAGCAGCAGCAGCGAGGGCTCGCTGGCCAGGGCACGCGCCATCTCCAGCCGGCGCTGGTCGCCGTAGGGCAGGTTGCGCGCCACGTCGTCTTCCCGGCCGGCGAGGCCCACCAGCGCGAGCAGCTCCGACGCCCGCTCCCGGGCGCGAGCCTCTTCGGAGCGGTTGCGGCGCGTGTCGAGGAACGCGTCCAGCGGGGTCGACCTGAGGCGCGTGTGCATCCCCACCAGGACGTTCTCCGATGCCGTCATGTTCTGGAACAGCCGGATGTTCTGGAAGGTCCTCCCCAGGCCGATGCGGGCCATGTCGTTGGGGCGGGCGCTGCGGAAGATGCCCACCCGGTCGAGCAGCCGCTGGTACAGCGAGGTCCGGATGGTCGCCATCAGCATCATCGCGATCAGCAGTCCGAGCGCCACCACGCCGGTCAGCAGGCCGACCCGCTCCGAGTGGATGGCGGCGGCGTACGCCAGCCCGATGACGGCCACGATCACGGCGGGAGAGAACCAGAGGACCGGTTCCAGCCAGCCGCGATGGGGGCGCGCGATGACCCTGTTCCCCAGGAACTCGACGTGGCCGCTGGTCGGCTCGAAGATGCCGGCCACCACGTTGAAGAACGTGGTCTTCCCGGCACCGTTCGGCCCGATGAGGCTCACGATGGCGCCGCGGGGGATGTCGAAATCCACCTCGCGCACCGCCACCAGCCCCCCGAACTGCTTGGTGATCCCATGGGCGCGCAGCAGGACACCCTCGTCCCGGCCCACGGCGTCCGTCGCGCCGGTCATCAGGCCTGCCCGCCTGTCGTCTGGGCCGCTGCGGGCCCCTCGGGAACCTCGGGTATCTCCTCGGCTGCGTGCAGCTCGCGTTTCCGCCGGACGCTCGGGAAGAGGCCTTCCGGTCGGAGCAGCATCATCCCCACCAGCGCCAGCCCGTAGAGCAGGTACTGGTACTGGAGGAAGTCGATCCCGGAGAGCGGCGTCCCCGCCAGGACGGTGTTCAGCTCCTTCAGGATCACCGTCTGGATGATGAACACGATGAACGCACCCGCGCCGACCCCCCAGATGTTGCCCATCCCTCCCAGCACCACCATGGCCAGGACCGTGAACGACACGGTGAAGCCGAACTGGTCCGGGCTGACGAAGGAGAGCTTGGCGGCCACGAAGGCGCCGCCGAGGCCGGCCGTCGAGGCGCCCAGCGCGAACGCGAGGAGCTTGGTCGAGACCGTGTTCACGCCGTTGCTGGCGGCGGCCAGCTCATCCTCCCGGATGGCCATCCAGGCCCGGCCGAGGCGCGATTCCTGGAGCCGGAATATCAGGATGATCGCGATGGTCACGATGCCCGCCATCGTGATGTAGAACGGCCACGGGTTGGTGAACTGGAAGTTGTAGCCCAGGATCGACGGCAGGTAGACGCCGCTGATGCCGTTGGTGCCCTTGGTGTAGTGGTCCGCGTTGAGGAAGACCGTCGGCACGATCTCGCCGAAGCCCAGCGTCACGATCGCGAGATAGTCGCCTCGCAGCCGCAGGGTTGGCGCTCCGAGCAGCAGGCCGAACGTTGCCGCCACGAGCGCGCCGACCACCAGCATGATCCAGAACGGGAAGTCGTTGCCCGAGAAGGGCGACGCCCCGAACGCGTAGGTGTAGGCGCCGATGGCGAAGAACGCCGCGTACCCGAGGTCGAGCAGCCCGGCCAGGCCGACCACGATGTTGAGCCCGAGGGCCAGGAGCACGTAGACGCCCGCGTCGGCGAAGCTGTTCACCCAGACGGACTGCGGGTTGAAGCCGCTGAACGGGGGCAGCGTGGCGACGATCGGCAGCAGCGCGGTGACGAGTGCCATGGTCACGATCGACGAGATCGACCGGTGGGCGGCCGACGCGGACTGGACCCGACCGAGCAGCGATGGCCCCTGGCTGGACTGTGCCTGCGCGGTCATGCCCGTTCTCCCACCTGCTGGCCCAGGAGGCCGGTGGGCCGGAAGACGAGCACCAGCACGAGGATGCCGAAGATGAACACCTCGAACCAGCGCGAGTAGCCGAAC
>JAJYEB010000366.1 GCA_021790375.1 Chloroflexota bacterium
GAGGAAGCGTGCGGGGTCGCCCCCCGCGTCGGGGTGGTGGGCCTTGGCGAGCCGCCGATGCGCCGACTTGACCTCGCCGGGGGTGGCGTCGCGGCCGACGCCGAGCACGCGGTAGGGGTCGCTGGCCGGCTGCATGGACGCGGCCCGTCAGCGCAGTTCGGACAGGGGGGCCAGCTCGAAGGAAGGCACGACCTCGCCCACGACGGCCCCCCGCGGGTCGTGGAGCGGTGGGCGGTGATACGGGGCGAGCCGTCGCAGCTCGGCGTCGCCCAGCACACCCATCTGGCGAAGCGCCTCGACGGTCACCGCGGGTCGCGCGCGGCCCCGCCCGTCGCCATCCTCGATCTTGACGGCCAGTCCGGCCGCCACCCGGTGCCCCGGTCTGCTCCCCGGCAGCAGCGAGACGCCCTGCAACGCCTCCGCCCCGCCCTTCGCCACCACGCGATCCGGCAGCGTGCGCATGAGGGCCGTGTCGAACCGCTCGCGCGGTCCTGCGACGAGGTCGGGGGCCGCCAGCATCGCGTCGCGGATCCGGGTCAGGGCCGGCACGAGTGTCCGGCGCACCGGGTCACCCGCGACACCGGCCGGATCGGCCAGCAGCGCGAAGGCGCGGGCCACATCGACGAGCGGGACGTGGTACGTGAGGATCCCGCAGGCGTCCACCGACGTGACGAGTTCGCCGACCGGCAGGCGCAGCACGCGCGCCAGCGCTTCGCGGAAGGCGACCTGGGTCGGGTGCTCCGGCAGCCAGTACTCCTCGAGCGGCCAGCCCGCGTGCTTGGCGAAGAGCAGGAACGAGGCGTGCTGTCCGGAGCACTGGTGGCGAATCGCGCCGGGCCGCTCGCCGTCGCGTGCCAGCCGCTGCGCGGTCAGCTGGTCGAGCGGCGCGTTCTCCGTACCGCACCCGAGGAAGGCCTGGCTGATCCCGGCACGCCGGAGAATCGCCTGGATCGTGCGCACGTGGAGGTCCTCGCCGGAATGCGAGGCCGCCAGGACGGCCAGCTCGGGCGCCGACAGCTCGAACGCGTCGGCGGCGCCGGACTCGACAAACGCGGCGAGCCCGAGGGGCTTGGCGGCGGAGCGCAGCGCCACCACCACCTGCGGGTCGCCGATCACGCGCTCGATGGCACCGTCGGCCCCCACCTGCACGACGTGGCCCCGGTGCCGGCTCTCCGTGATCCCGCCCCGGCGCACGTCGACCAGGATCGGCGGAGCGGCGCCGCGCGGCCAGCGACCGACGCGACCGTGGGGCTGGGACACGCGCACCTGTGGCGCCGTCGGGGGCGGGAGCGTGGCGGTGGTGGCTCGCCGGGCTGGCATGCACCCGGATGGTAGCGCGTCGGCCGGACGGGGGCGGGCCGCCCGGGATCGCCGTCGCGACGTCCCTCCGGCCGAGGCCGCCCCGGATCGCCGTCGCGACGTCGCGCCGGCGGAGGTCGCCGGATGCTACGATCGCCGGCGACTCCCGCGAGACGCACCAGGAGCATGCGCGTGGCTGATTCCGCCGGCTCTCCAGTCGCAGGCGACCTCGAGTGGCTCCCGTCCACGGTCCACGTGTCGCATCACCCCGCCATCCTGCACAAGCTCGCTCTGCTGCGCGACCAGCGCACCGACCCCAAGAAGTTCCGCGAACTGGTCCGCGAGATCAGCTGGCTGGTGGGGTACGAGGCGCTGGCGGATGCACGGCTCCGCCAGGTGCCGGTCGTGACGCCGATGGAACAGACGGTGGGCGCCGAGCTGGCCGACCGGATCGGCCTGGTGCCCATCCTGCGCGCGGGTCTCGGCATGCTCGACGCGATGCTCGAGCTGATGCCCACCGCCCAGGTTTGGCACCTGGGCCTCTTTCGCGACGAACGGACGCTGCGGCCCGTGGAGTACTACAACAAGCTCCCCGACTCGGCCACGGTGGACCTGTGCCTGATCCTGGACCCGATGCTGGCCACCGGCGGTTCCGCGACGGCCGCCATCGAGGTGCTCAAGCGCTGGGGTGCGGTGCGCATCAAGCTGGTGAACCTGATCGCGGCGCCGGAGGGGGTCCGCGCCGTGACCGAGGCGCACCCCGACGTGGAGATCCACTGCGCGGCGGTGGACCGGCAGCTCAACGAGCGCGGCTACATCCTTCCGGGCCTGGGCGACGCCGGCGACCGGCAGTTCGGGACGGGCCAGGGGGACTGACACGCGGCCGCGTGACCGCGACTCGGACGCGATGGTTGGGCGGTTCCCGCGTCCGGGGGCTTCCCCGAATGCGTTACCGGCAGTCCTGGGCACTTGCAGATCCGCCGCACTCGTCCACGACGGCGCGGGCCTGGCGCTCGGGATCGCGGTCGGCGCGGCCGGATCGGCCCTCGCCGCGAGCCCTGCACCGGCCGCCGGCACCGTCGGAGGCACGGCCACGCCGTGGAGTCAGATGCTGCGCGGCGTGGGAGGCTGGGGCGCCGGCATGATGGGAAACTGGGCGGCGAACGTCGCGCCCTCGGCCAACTTCGGCCCGGAAATGATGGGCCGCGCGGTGGCCGTGGGCGGTCCGCGTCTCCTGGGTGAGCTCGGGCTCGCGCCGATGCAGGAGAGTGATCCCTGGGCGCGCGAAGGCCGGACGGTCCTGCACGTCGTGGC
>JAJYEB010000367.1 GCA_021790375.1 Chloroflexota bacterium
GGCGTGAAGTCGCTGGTGATGACCTCGGGCGGGTTCGCCGAGACTGGCGAGGAGGGCGCGCAGCGACAGCGGGAACTGCTGGCGGTGTGCCGCCAGGCAGGCATGCGGCTGGTGGGGCCCAACTGCATGGGCGTCATCAACATGGAGCCCTCGGTCCGCCTCAACGCCACGTTCTCGCCCACCGCGCCCACGGCCGGCAACATCGGCTTCCTCTCGCAGAGCGGCGCGCTCGGCCTGGCGATCATCGAGCACGCCAACCGCCTCGGGATGGGCCTCTCGAGCTTCATCTCGATCGGCAACAAGGCCGACCTGTCGGGCAACGACTTCCTCCAGTACTGGGAGGACGATCCCTCGACCGACGTGCTGGCGCTGTACCTGGAGTCCCTGGGCAACCCCCGGAAGTTCGCGCGGGTCGCCCGCCGGGTCGGGCGGCACAAGCCGATCATCGTGGTCAAGAGCGGCCGGCAGTCCGCCGGCGCGCGAGCCACCTCGTCCCACACGGGGGCCCTGCTCGGCGCGTCGGACGTCACGGTGGATGCGCTGTTCCACCAGGCCGGCGTGGTCCGCACCGACACCCTGGGCGAGTTCTTCGACGTGGCGTCGCTGCTGGCGAACCAGCCGCTGCCGGCCGGCCGGAGGGTCGCGATCCTCACCAACGGTGGCGGCCCTGGGATCCTGGCCACCGATGCCTGCGAGGCGGACGGCCTGGTGGTGCCGCCCCTGCCGGCACACGTCCGCGAGAAGCTGGGGGAGTTCCTGGCCCCGGAGGCCGCGCTCGACAACCCGGTGGACATGATCGCCGCGTCGCCCGAGGCGTTCCGGCGCGCGATCGCCACGCTGGCGGCGTGCGATGAGATCGACGCGTTGATCGTGCTCTTCGTGCTGCCCCTCGACACCCGGACCGAGGACGTCGCGGTGGCGATCCGCGACGCGGTGCTCGAGCTTCCCCGCCGGATCCCCGTGCTCAGCGTCTTCATGTCGGGCGAGGGCGGTCCTGCCGCATTGCGGAATTCGACCGCTCGGGTGCCCGCCTACGACTTCCCCGAGGAGGCCGCGCGGGCGCTGGCGCAGGCGGTGCGGTACGCGGAGTGGCGGGCGGCGCCCCTCGGGAGCGTGCCGCGGTTCGACGATCTGCGCGAGGACGACGCGGCGGCGGCCGTGGCGGCCGCACTGGCGCGCATCGAGCAGCAGGCGGCGGAACCTGGGACCCTCGCCGGGACCCTGCCGGGTGCGACCCTCGCCGGTTCCTCGCTCGCCGCCCAGCCGTCCGACGGGCGCTCGCGCTGGCTGGGTCCCGACGAGGTCGCCTGCCTGCTGGAGTGCTATGGGATCCCGATCGCGCCGTGGCGCCTAGTCGAATCGCCGGAGGCGGCCGGAGCGGCGGCCGAGGCGATCGGCGGGCCGGTGGCGCTGAAGGCGGTGGCGCCGGGCGTGGTGCACAAGACCGAGGCGCGCGCCGTGGCCCTCTCCCTGGAGGGTGCAGCGCCCGTGGAGCGCGCCGCGCGGGAGATGGCGGCCTCGCTCGGGCAAGCCGGGTACCGGGTCGAGCGCTTCTTCGTCCAGCAGATGGTGCCCCCGGGGGTGGAGATGCTGGTCGGCGTCGTGCACGATCGCCTGTTCGGGCCGGTGGTGGCCTGCGCCGCGGGGGGAACCACCGCCGAGCTGCTCCGGGACGTGGCGGTGCGCATCACGCCGCTGACCGATCGGGACGCCGCCGACATGGTCCGATCGCTCGCGACCTTCCCCCTGCTTGACGGCTACCGGGGTGCGCCGCGCGCGGACGTGCGCGCCCTGGAGCAGATCCTGCTGCGGGTGAGCGCCATGGTCGAGGCGCACCCCGAGCTGGTGGAGATGGACTGCAACCCGCTGATCGTCCTCGAGGAAGGGGCCGTGGTCGTCGACGCCCGCATCCGGATCGAGCTGCCGCAGCGGCGCTGACGCGCCCTTCGCGCGCGGCTATGCTCTTTCGGGCCGCGCGGAGAGCGGCGTGGCCCGGGCTCATGGCCGCGGGCCACGTGCCCGACCGGACGCCGATGCGCGAGGCCCACCGATGCGACGTGCCACCCCGCTCGCCTCGCTCCTGCTCGCCGCGGCCATGGTGGCTCCGGGGGGCGTGGCCTCCATCGTCGCCGCTCCCACGCTCGCAGTCGGCGGGCCCGGCGCGACCCCGCAGGGAGTCCCGAGCGAGGCGTACCTCGAGGCCCTGGCACACGCCCATGACCACCTGTCGCTGGAGGCGCCGCGGCCCGTGACCGTCGCGCTGCGCCAGCGCCCCTCCGAGGCCTTCGCCATCGACGGCCGCGCGGCCGGGTCGGCGGGGTCGGCGGGCGCGTTCGGATCGGCGGGGTCGTTCGGGTCGGCGGGATCGGCCGACTTGCCCTGGTCGGTTGACGGCGCCTTCCCGGCCGGGGCATCCCGGCAGCTGCTCCAGGCCACCGCCACGCCCACGTCTGGACCGACCCCGGCCCCGGGGACGACGCCCACCCCCGGCACGACGCCCGCGCCGGCAGCCACCGGCGGCCCGGGTCGCGAGATCTACGGGTTCCTGCCGTACTGGGAGCTCGGCGATCCGACCATGACGCTGGACTACTCCGTGCTCTCCACCATCGCA